>NZ_JAFCMC010000031.1:0-83983 GCF_018130085.1 Bradyrhizobium sp. AUGA SZCCT0169
CGGGACGCGACGATTCAAACCGCTGATTTGCCCGACGAGGGAAGCGGAATTTTGCCCGTCGGGTTAATTTGTCGCAGTGCGATCACTTACCCTTCAGGGGAGGGTAAGAAAGAAGCTCATCCCTTCTGCAAGATCTCCGGGAACGGTGGTAAGACCTCGCAGTACAGATCGAACTTCCGACAACTTTGACCGCCATGACAGGATCGGTAGTTTACACGAAGCGTGCCCTCGCAGGGCCGCAATCACTGATTTCAGACCGAGCGGTTTTCCGGATGCGAATGAAAAACGCTGCGCTGTTTGCCATCGGATTCTTGTCCATCAATCTTGGGCTGCCTGACAGCGCGAGATGCCAAACTTCGCTTGCTCCTCCGCTTTCGCTGGCCCGGCCGGCACCATCGCCGGACGAGGCTGTGCCGCCGCCTCCAGCTGTCATCCTGGCTTCGCCGCCAACAGCTACTGAGGAAGCGCCTCCACCAAGGGCAACCGCCAAGCGTGCGGCGCCGCCGGTCGCCAAGGACGCGTCACAGCCTGCGGCTGCCGACGACACGCCTCCACCGAGGGCAACCGCCAAGCGCGCGGCGTCGCCGGTCGCCAGGGACGCGTCACCGCCAGCAGCAAGCGATGACGCTCCTCCACCGAGGGCGACCGCCAAGCGCGCGGCGCCGCCGGTCGCCAGGGACGCGTCACCGCCAGCGGCAACCGAGGACGCTCCTCCACCGAGGGCAACCGCCAAGCGCGCGGCGCCGCCGGTCGCCAGGGAGACAGCGCCGCCGAAGCCGGCTGCTGACTACGACGGCTTCACCACCGATGCCCAGAACGAGCCCGTTGCAAAATTACCGGACCTGCCACGCACAGCCAAACGGTCGAAACCCATCAAAGAGCCCGATAGCACAGCCCGGGGACCGTGGGCGGATTCCCCGGAAGATGAGCCGCTCAGGCGCAAGCTGACGATCTGCCGCGACTGCAAGTAATAGCGCCCGGAATGATGGGGAGATTCACCCCTTCGGCGGATCGAGCCGCTGAAAAATTTCCTGGAACGGCGGCAGCGCCTCGCAGCGCGCGGCGTGGGCCTGCAGCGCCGGATAGCGCGCGTCGAACAGATGAGGATGCGCCTCACTGATGAAACGCAGTGCACAGGCGATCATGATATCAGCGTGGCCGATGCGATCGCCGAACCAGTATGGCGTAGGGATCGTCTCGCGCTCCTTTTCCAGCATCTCGAGCACGCCGCCGATTTGCGTCTGGCAGCGCTCGACCCAGAGCTGCAGCTGCTCCTTGCGCAGCACCCGCTCATAGATCAGGCTGACCGCCTTGTCGGCGAGACCACTGCCCAGCGCGCAGATCCGCAATTGCCGCCGGCGCAAATCGCCGCGCTCGGCCATCATCGCCGCTTCCGGGCCGACCAGTTCGTCCAGCGCATCCAGGATGGCGGTGCTCTCGATCAGCGCCTCGCCGCTGTCAAGCACCAAAGTTGGCACCCGGCGCAGCGGATTATACGGCGCGATCTTGTCCGCATCGCCGAAGGTCGACCACGGCCGGTGCTCGAACGGCAAGTCATACAGCCGCAGGGCAATCGCGACGCGGCGGACGAAGGGGGAGTCGTATTGGCCGATCAGGAACATGGGTGACTGTGTCCTACTTGTCATGGCCGGGGCGTCAGCGCGAAGCGCGTCTTTGTGCTAGCTACCCGGCCATCCATCTGCTTTGAAGGTGTCATCATGAAGGGTGATGGATGCCCGGATCAAGTCCGGGCATGACATTCGAGACCGAAGGAACGACATGCGCCTATCCCTCGCCGTCCTCACACTGTCAGTATTATTCACAGGCGCAGCCAATGCCCAGAGCGGCCCCATCGGCTTCCAGTCGCCTTCGAAAAACATCGCATGCGCGTATTTCGACTACGACAAGCAGAACACGCTCCGATGCGACATCATGGAAGCCACCGTGACCGCGCGCCGGCCGGCCGACTGTGATCTTGAATGGGGCAAGGCGTTCGAGATGCGATCCAGGGGCAGCGCCGTGCGCCTGTGCTACGGCGACACGGTGATGGATCCCAAAATGCCGATGCTGGCCTATGGCGAAGTCTGGCAGCGCGGCGGATTTACCTGCACGTCGGAGCAGGCGGGCGTGACGTGTTTCAACGCGGACAGGCGCGGGTTTTCGCTGTCGCGGGCGAAGCAGGACTTGTTTTGAGGGAAGACGATGAGCGTCCGGCGCCTACTCACACTTTTGATGCTGTTCTTTCTGACGTTCAGCCTTGCACAAGCGCAAACCGCGATGAACGAACTCATATCCCCCTCCATCAAGGTTCTTGGCTTTTACTCGCCGAGCGCCGCATCCGATCGGTACTCGCGATTCATCCAGCAAGAGATCGCCTCCCACGACCCGGCAAATTTCCCAGAAGATCAGAAGATCTTGCTTCGCAAGCTAGGGCGAGGAGATGCGTTGCAGCCATTCACCGAAGATGATCGAAGAGAGTGGGAAAAGCACCTGCGCCGGCACATGGATGATGCGACAGTAATCGAGGTGCTGGTCAGCAACCCCAGTGCGACATCCGATATCGGCGGTTTCGTCCAACCCGATCCCTCTCAACCCGAAAGCACCTGGCAAGTCGCGTGGAATGAGAAATTCCTCACTGCCGATGGAGAACATTTGCTTGAGGTCAGGCGTGGCAAGAAGTTGCCCGACGTGCCGCAGTTCCGCGTCGTTTTCGTCATCCATTCTTGGAAGCAAAATCTTCCGTTGCGGTCCAGCGATGGGGAACTTTCGCTGCCCCCAATCCAACCCCTGCCCGAGCGCCTTTGGCGGCTGGCGCCGTATCAGATGCCAGGCTGAGACGTTTTAGGATAGTGAGGTCACCTCGGTGATCGGAACGTTCTCTAGCGCCACCCGTCATGGCCGGGCTTGACCGGGCCATCCACGTCTTTGATTCCCTAGCAAGAAAGCAAGACGTGGATCACCGGGACAAGCCCGGTGATGACGGTTGCGAGAGCGTTCGTCCCATCACTCAATCACCGGCACGTGACTCGCCGCGTCACGCGGCGCCGTTCCATCAATCCGCGGATCGTCCTCGATCTCGATTTGCCGCCGGAACGCGCGAAAACCCGAGCGCAGATAGAACGCCACCGCGCCGGGATGATCGTGGGTGCAGGTGTGCAGCCAGAGCCGCGCAATCGGACGCGACCATGAAAGCTCCAGCGCGCGATTCATGAGCCAGCGGCCGGCGCCGCTGCCGAACAGTTTTGTGGTGACGCCGAAGAAAGTGATTTCGCATTGGCCGGCCTCGCGAAAGTCCAGCTCCAGCAAACCCTCGTCGCGCCCCTCGTGCTCCAGCGCATAGACTTCCACCAGCGGCGAATGAATGATCGCCGCGAGTTTGGCGTCCCCCATCCGCGCCCGCGAAATCCATAGCCATTCCTCGCCAACGCGGCGGAACAACTCGCGGTACCAGTCGAGCGCGGGCGTCTCCACCCGGCGCAGCGTCCATGCGCCCTCAGGGTCGGACGGAATCGCCGGAAGTTCAGTCATCTCCAGATGCGTGACGACGGTGGCGATCTTGCCGGCGGGGACGTCGAAGTCGCCGTCGGGTAGGATCATTCCGATCTTCCTCCCTCGTGTTACCCCTTCCCAACGGAAGCAATGAACTATATCCCCATAATGGAGCGATTGAACCTTGTCGAGAGTGCAACGCCAGATCAACAAAGAAGAATACAGCGAGTATCGATTCGTTTAGTTTCCCTTCCTTAATTGGTTATTTCCGCATCAACATAAGCCGACAAAATGTCCCCCTTAGAGATCTTAAAGAAGGTTCTTGAGCAATCAGCTCAGATCGGCGCGCTTCTGTCGATCCTGCTTGCCATTTTCTTATTCTTGGATTGGAGACTGAAGGATCAACTAAAATCTAAATTCTTGAAATCGATGTACGGCAATGCATCGAAACGTCGATCATGGACAGGTGAACTTCCGACCTATTATTCCACGATACATGCATTGTTCGGATTAGGAAGTTTCGGTTCATTTCTCTTCCGAAGCGCACTTGCAACAGCAATCATGCTTGTCTCCCTAACTCTCTTACAGGCAGTCACAAACGAAGATGGCTTCACAAACTCCACCCTCCCATTTTTTGAAAGCGTCGTAAGATTTGAAGGTAGAGCACTTACCCTTTTGGCAGGGGTTCTGTTCGTAGATTTACTTTCAATCTACCAAACAGCCACGTTTCTCCGCATCTCAAGGGGCTGTCAAAATGTATTGGAAGTCCTGTTTTTGAGTTTGGCCGACGTCCTTGTTTCGGTACTCTTGTTCATCGTCATCTTCCCCTTCTTTATAACCGCCTCGTTTTTTATCAACGCCCCGAAAACTGGGTCGTTCTCAATTTTGATTTCGTCTACACTCACAAAGCAAAACACGGGCCTGAGCGCTATCCGAGCATTTCTACTTTTTGATCCAAGATCGAAGGGAGAGGTTACGGAAGAAAGTCTCGCAAACTTGCGTGATCGAAAATGGCACTTTCGCAACTACGATATTTCGAGTTATTCAAACGATAACAAACTGACACTGCAAGATGCTGTAAAATCTGCGAATGGTGCTGGGAGCATTGTTGTGCAGACGCGCGGTAATTTGTCCGACGAAAAAGTAATGCAAATTCTTACAGAGATGCTGAGAGAGCGACCCTATGTTAAATCAATTGCGATTTCCGAGAGCAGCCAAGGCTTCTACAGCGCGCATTCATTGGTAAAGCTCGCGGTGCTTAACAAGGTAACTTTCGATTTCTTTTGGAAGACTTACGGTACGTTGGTAGGTCAGATTAATTTTCTCGACTCGGATTTACTCCGGGTCTTAACCCTAAATTTCCCTGGCTTGACCGCAAACGATGTTGCGTTTCAGTACAATCGCTTATCTCTGTTGCCAAGGGTGATAAGAGGCGACCTTGAGCAATATGTCTATTGTGATGGGAAATATAACACGGTCTTACGGTCCACGCCCTATGATCCAAAAAAGGATTACGACAATTGCGCTGAAGCCGTCGCCGTGGACTCAGTGGCATTTGGGAATATACGGAGTATCAGCCTCTATGAAGACTCCTCCGACTCTATTCCAATATCGCCCCTTGCATTATCCTCGCTAACCGCCACTGCGATGATATATTACCTCCTGATCGCGCGAATTGTGTTTCGTTTCGTGAGACCTCTGTCCATTGCAACTATGAAAGATGGCGATGTCTTCCTAAGACGTCACTTGTTCACCACCACATTTCTCGTCCTGCTGCTAGTTGGGTCACCTTTAGTAACGATTCTTTGGCTGGTCCTCCGATGAGAACACCCGTAACCGCAATTTATCACTAATTATTCCCCCTCATCGCTTGCCAGCAACCCCTTCACCGCTCTGCCCCAGCCCGCGAGCTTCCGCTCCCGTGTCGCCGCACTCATCGCGGGCTTGAACCGGTGCTCCAGCCGCCAGTTGTCTGCAAACTTCGCGGGCTCCGGATAGACGCCCGCCTGCAGCCCGGCGAGGTAGGCGGCGCCGAGCGCGGTGGTTTCCTGGATCATCGGGCGATCGACCGGCGCGTCTAGGAGATCTGCGAGGCGCTGCATGGTCCAGTCGGAGGCGGTCATGCCGCCGTCGACGCGGAGCACGTTGGCGGCCTTTTCGCCCGGCCAGTCGGCGCGCATCGCCTCGCGCAGATCGTAGGTCTGGTAGCAGACGCTTTCCAGCGCAGCGTGCGCGAGTTCGGCGGGGCCGGTGTTGCGGGTGAGGCCGAATAGCGCGCCGCGCACGCGCGGATTCCAGTACGGCGCGCCCAAGCCGACGAAGGCCGGCACCAGGTAGACGCTCTGCATGGAGTCGGATTTGTCGGCGAGCGGGCCGGTTTCCGATGCCTGCTTGATGATGCCGAGGCCGTCGCGCAGCCATTGCACGGCGCTTCCGGCGACGAAGATCGAGCCTTCCAGCGCGTAGGTGCGCTTGCCGTTCAGTTGATAGGCGATGGTGGTGAGCAGCTTGTTCTTCGACGCCACCGGCGTGGTGCCGGTGTTGAGCAAGGCAAAACAGCCGGTGCCGTAGGTCGATTTGATCATGCCGGGCGTGAAGCAGGCCTGGCCGATGGTGGCAGCCTGCTGGTCGCCGGCGATGCCTGATATTACGATCGCACCGCCGAACAGGCCTGGTTCGCTCTCGCCGAACTTGGCGGAGGAATCCTTCACCTCTGGAAGCATCGAGCGCGGCACGCGCAGCAGTTTTAGCAGGTCGTCGTCCCATTCGCCGGTGTGGATGTTGAACAGCAGCGTGCGCGAGGCGTTGGTGGCGTCTGACGCGTGCACCTTGCCGCCTGACAGACGCCACAGCAAATAGCAATCGACGGTGCCGAACATCAGTTCGCCGCGCGCCGCGCGCTCGCGCGCGCCGGGCACGTGGTCGAGGATCCAGGCGACTTTGGTGCCCGAGAAATAGGGATCGATGATCAGGCCTGTTTTGGCCGAGATCGCCGGCTCATGGCCTTCGGCCTTCAGCTTGGCACAGATGTCGGCGGTGCGGCGGTCCTGCCAGACGATAGCGCGGTGCACGGCCTGGCCGGTGGCGCGGTCCCACACCACAGTGGTCTCGCGCTGGTTGGTGATCCCGATCGCGGCGATGTCTTTGGCCTTCAGCCCGGCTTTTTCCAGCGCTTCGCGGCAGACCATCACCGTCGAGGTCCAGATATCCTCCGGCTCGTGCTCGACCCAGCCCGAGGCCGGGAAATGCTGCGGGAATTCCTGCTGCGCCGTGGCGGCGATCGAGATGTCCGATCGAAACACGATGGCGCGCGAGGACGTGGTGCCCTGATCGATGGCCAGCACAAAGGACATGATGGTGCTTCCCGGAAAGGTTGGTGGTGGCCGAGAGGCAATCCGATTGAGAGGCGAAGGTCAATATCTCACCGTCGTCCCGGCGAACGCCGCTCTTCCTTCTCCCCTTGTGGGAGAAGGTGGCGCGAAGCGCCGGATGAGGGGTCTGTATCCTCAAACTCGAATCTTGCGTGAGGAGAGAACCCCTCACCCGTCGCCTCACTTCGTGAGGCGCCACCCTCTCCCACAAGGGGAGAGGGAAGAGCGCTACGTCGCCGCCGTCGTCACGCCGCCATCCACCACAATCGTCTGCCCGGTCATGAACGTCGAGGCATCCGACGCCAGATACGCCACGGCACCTGCGATTTCGTCGGGTTCGCCGATGCGGCGCAGCGGCGTCGAGGCGGTGCGACGCTTCAGATTGTCCGGGTCTTCCCACAACGCCCTGGCGAAATCGGTTTTCACGAGGCCCGGCGCCACGCAATTGACGCGGACGCCCTTCGGGCCCCATTCGCCGGCGAGGCTGCGGCACAGCGAGAAATCCGCGGCCTTCGAGATACCGTAGGCGCCGATCACGGTCGAGCCGCGAAACCCGCCGATCGAAGAGATGATGACGACCGAGCCGTTGCCGCGTTCGGCCATCTGCGGGATTGCCTGCGCGCACAGCCAGATGTTGCTCTTGACGTTGGAGCCCATGATCTTGTCGAAGGCCTCGTCCTTGATGTCGAGCAGCGGGCCGTAATACGGATTGACCGCGGCGTTGCAGACCAGGATGTCGACCTTGCCGTAATGCTTTGTGGTGCCCGAGATCAGCGCGTCGACTTCCTCGCGGCGCGAGATGTTGCAGGGAATGACATGGGCATCGCCGCCTGATTTCTTGATGCCTTCGGCGACCTCCGCGCAGGCATCCGCCTTGCGGCTGGAAATCACGACCTTGGCGCCGAGCTTTGCCAGCAATTCCGCCGAGGAGCGACCGATGCCGCGGCTCGAGCCGGTGATGACGGCTACCTTGCCGGTGAGATCGAACGGGGTGTTTTTCATTGTTGTTTTCTCCCTGCTTCCATTTTTTCAGTCGTCATCGCCCGGCTTGACCGGGCGATCCAGTATTCCAGAGACGGCGATGGAAGAACCGAGAAGCCGCGGCGTACTGGGTCCCCCGCCTTCGCGGGGGACGACCATCATCAGATCAACCCACCCGCATCCGTCACACGGCGCAAATGATAATCCGTGTCGCCAAAAGTGTTCTCGATCATGGTCAGGCGCTTGAAGTAGTGGCCGATCTTGGCTTCCTGGGTCATGCCGATGCCGCCATGGAGCTGAATCGACTGCTGGCCGACGAATTTCAGCGACTTGCCGATCTGCACTTTCGCGGCAGCCACAGCTGTCGCGCGCTCCTTGGCGTTGTCGAAATCGGCCGCCATGGTCGCGAACATCGACATGCTGCGGGCCTGTTCGACGGCGACGAACATGTCGGCGGCGCGGTGCTGCAGGGTCTGGAAGGTGCCGATCGCGACGCCGAACTGTTTGCGGGTTTTCAGGTACTCGACCGTGGATTTCAGCGATTCATCCATCGCGCCCACGGCCTCCGCACACATCGCGGTACGGGCGTCGTCGACCACGCGCTCGATCAGATCAAGCGCGTTCTCGGGATCGCCGATCGCAGCCTCGGCGCCAACCTCGACGCCGGTCAGCGTGATGTCGGCGGCGTGCAGGCCGTCCTGGGTCGGATAGCCCTTGCGGCCGATGCCCTTGGCGTTGGCGGGCACCAGGAACACGCCGATGCCGTTCCTGTCGCGCCGCTCGCCCTTGGTGCGCGCGGTCACGATCAGGGTGTCGGCGTTCTCGCCGTTGATCACGACGAATTTTTCGCCGTCGATCACCCAGCCCGCGCCCTTTTTATTGGCGGTCGTGGCGACGTCGGACAGATCGTAGCGCGAATTCTTCTCGAGCTGCGCAAACGCAAAGGTCTTGCTGCCGTCGATGATCCCGGGAATATGCGCGGCCTTCTGCTCGGCCGAGCCGCCATGGCGCAGGAAGCCGCCGGCGATGACGACGGTGGCGAGATATGGCTCCAGCACCAGCGCCTTGCCCATCGCCTCCATCACGATCGCGGTCTCGACCGCGCCGGCGCCGAAGCCGCCGTCTTCTTCCGAGAACGGCAGACCGAGCAGCCCCTGTTCGGCAAGCTTGCCCCACACGGTCTTGCTCCAGCCGCCCTTCTCGGTGCGATATTTCTTGCGCGCCTCGAAGTCGTAGGAATCGTTGAGGAGACCGTCGACGCTTTCCTTGAGAAGCCGCTGCTCCTCGGACAAATCAAAATCCATGTTCGTTACTCTCTCCGGCTATCGATGCGGGGCGACGCTCTCGCCCCATTTTCCCCTCGTCATCCCCGCGAAAGCGGGGATCCAGTCGGCGTCCCGTTACAAAACACGACCGCCGCGGCGTACTGGGTCCCCCACATTCGCGGGGGACGACAGCTGTTGCGTGTTGCGCAGCGCGGCTTACAACCCCAACACCGCCTTGGTGATGATGTTGCGCTGGATCTCGTTGGAGCCGCCGTAGATCGAGACCTTGCGGTTGTTGAAGTAGCTCGGCGCGATCTGCGCGGTCCAGTCCATCGCCTCGTTGGAGCCGTCGTCGCCATGCTCGTCATAGGGCGCGGCGAACGGTCCGATCACTTCCATCAACAGCTCGGTGGTGGTCTGCTGGATTTCCGAGCCCTTGATCTTCAAGACCGAGGACGCCGGATTGGGCTTGCCCTTGCCGTGCTTGCCTTCGTCGGCGACGACGCGCAGCTGGGTGAGCTCGAGCGCCTTCAACTCGATCTCGCAGGCCGCGAGCTTCTCGCGGAACCCCTGGTCTTCGAGCACGGGCTTGCCGTTGGATTCGACCTTGGCGGCGAGATCCTTGATGCGGCGCAGCCGCTCCTTGGAAACGCCGACCCGGGCGATGCCGGTGCGCTCATTGCCGAGCAGGAATTTTGCGTAATCCCAGCCCTTGTTCTCCTCGCCGATCAGATTCTCGACCGGCACCTCGACGTCGTCGAAGAACACTTCGTTGACCTCGTGGCCGCCGTCGATGGTTTCGATCGGGCGCACCGTGATGCCCTTCGACTTCATGCTGAACACGATGAACGAGATGCCCATCTGCTTCTTGGCGTTGTTGTCAGTGCGACAGAGGCAGAAGATCATGTCGGCGTGCTGCGCCAGCGTGGTCCAGGTCTTCTGGCCGTTGATGATGTATTTGTCGCCACGGCGCTCGGCTTTGGTCTTCAGCGAGGCGAGGTCCGATCCGGAGCCCGGCTCGGAGAAGCCCTGGCACCACCAGTCGTCGACATTGGCGATGCGCGGCAGATACTGCTTCTTCTGCGCCTCGTTGCCGAAGGTGTAGATCACAGGGCCGACCATGCTGACGCCGAAGGCGAGCGGCGCCGGCGCCGGGTGCATCTGCAGTTCTTCGTTGAAGATGTAGTGCTGCACGGAGGTCCAGCCGGTGCCGCCATATTCCTTCGGCCAGTGCGAGACGCCCCAGCCCTTCTTGTTCAGGATGCGCCACCAGGTCACCATCTCGTCCTTGGACAGGTGGCGGCCTTCCTGCAGCTTGCGCCGCGTATCCGGCGGCACGTTATCCTTGAAGAAGGCCCGCACTTCCTCACGAAACGCTATTTCTTCCTTGCTGAAAGCGAGATCCATCGGATCCTCCTTACTGAGCTAACCGTTGTTTGGGTTGGGCCGTCTGCGGCGAAGGTTGCCGCAGACGCAATTCATGACGCGACAACTTGCCGACCGGCGTGCGCGGCAGTTCATCGACAAAATCGAGCGCGGCCGGGATTTCATGCTTGCCGAGCTTGCCGGTGAGGAAGCTGCGCAACTCGTCCAGCGCGAACGATTTTGCATCCGCGCGTAGCTTGATGAAGGCCTTTGCGGCCTCGCCGCGGTAATCGTCGGGAATTCCGATCACGATCACTTCCTGCACCGACGGGTGGGTGTAGATCGCCTGCTCGATCATCTGCGGGTAGACGTTGAAGCCGCCGGAGATGATCATGTCCTTCTTGCGGTCGACCAGATAGAAATAGCCGTCGGCATCCATGTAGCCGATGTCGCCGGTCAGGAAGCGGTCGCCGACGAACGCTTCGGCGGTTTCCTGCGGCCGGTTCCAGTAGCCTTTTGTCACGTTCGGCCCGCGGATGCGGATTTCGCCGACCTCGCCGACCGGCATCAGCTGCTTGGGATCATCGAGCGACACCACGTCCATCTCGATCCCCGGCAGCATCAAACCGATCGAGCCCGGCTTGTCCGGCCCTTCCTTGGGATGGGCGGTACCTGGCGAGCAGGTCTCGGTCATGCCCCAGCCGCTCTTCAGCTTCATACCGACCCTCTGTTCGAGGATCCGCGCGACCTCGACCGGCAGCGGTGCGCCGCCCGAGCCGACGCTGACCAGCGAGGACAGATCGCGCTTGTCGAGATCGGGCAAGGCCGCGATCGCGATCCACATCGTCGGCACGCCAGGGAACGCGGTGGCGCGCTTCGTCTCGATGTCGCGCATGACAGCCTCGACGTCGAAACGTTGGTGGAGCGAGATCAGATGGCCGCGCCGGATAGAGGACAGCAGCACCACCGTCAACGCATAGATATGGAACAGCGGCAGCACGCAGATCACGCGCTCGATCGGATTGTTGCGCTCGGCGCGCGACGGCCTGCCCCAGACGTCGTAGACCGAAACGGCAGAAGTCAAATTGCCGTGGCTGAGCATGGCGCCCTTCGGCAGCCCCGTGGTGCCGCCGGTATATTGCAGCAGCGCGACATCGTCGGCGCTGATATCAGGCCATTGCGCGGGTCTTGCCGCGCCGTCGGTGAATTGCCTGTAGGTGATGACGGCCGGATTATCCGGCAGCTTGGTCTGCGGCGTGCCGACCTTGCCCCAATCATCGTCCTCGCAGACGATCAGGCGATCGAGCAGACCCTTGTCGAGGAATTTTAGTGCGGTCGGCAACAGCGCCGACAAACTGCTGGTGACCAGCACGCGCGCGCCGGAATCGGAGAGCTTGTGCGACAGCGCGATCTCGCCGTCGAGCGGGCTGAGATGCACGATGCGGGCACCGGCCTTCAGCGCGCCGAAGAAATTGACGGGATGGTCCGGCGAATTGCCGAGGAACAGCGCGACCGATTGATCCTTGCTGTAGCCGGCGCGAAGGAAGGCCGAGGCTGCCGTCTCTACCAGCGCTTCGAGCGCAGCGTAGCTGATCGGCCGGTCGCGGAATTCGAGCGCCGGGCGCGATCCGAACTCGCCGGCTGCTGCCGACAACAAATCAGGCAGCGTGCCGCGCGGCAGCGGATCGTCCCAGTGAACGCCTTGCGGATAGAACTGTTCGCCGGGATGGGTCATGTAAGTTTCGACGACCGTGAGGGAAGCATAAATCTAGGGGCTCCCTCCCCTCTTGCGGGGGAGGCCCTCCCCCGCAAGGGGGGAGGGAACGGAGAGTGCGAGCCTGTGTCGCCTTCGGCCATCAAGCCGCTTTCGACTGCGCCAGCGACGCAAAGGTCTTACCCTCCGCGGCGAGGCGCTTGAGCAGCGGCGCCGGTTCGAGCGAGGGATCGTTGGTCTCCTTGGCATAGTAGGACAGACGATCCGCGATGTGCTTGAGGCCGACCTGGTCGGCATAGAACATCGGGCCGCCGCGATAGATCGGCCAGCCATAGCCATAGAGCCAGATCACGTCGATATCGCTCGGACGCGCCGCGATGCCCTCCTCCAGGATCCGCGCGCCCTCGTTGATCATCGGGTACATCATGCGCTCAAGGATTTCGTCATCGCTGACGGTGCGGGTCTTGCGCCCCAAGCGCTGCAGGGTTTCCGCGATCAGCTTCTCGACTTCCGGATCGGGCATCGGCGAACGCGAACCGCCTTCATACTTGTAGTAGCCCTTGCCGGTCTTCTGGCCGAAGCGGCCGGCCTCGCACAGCGCGTCCGCGATTTCCGACTTGAGGCCGCGGTCTTTCCGCGAGCGCCAGCCGATATCGAGGCCGGCGAGATCGCCCATCGCGAACGGGCCCATCGGCATGCCGAATTTCGTCACGACGGCATCGACCTGCTGCGGCAAGGCGCCTTCGAACAACAACTTTTCCGACTGCTTGCCGCGCTGGGCGAGCATGCGATTGCCGACAAAGCCGTCGCAAACGCCGACCACCGCCGGAACTTTCGCAATTTTGCGCGCGATCGAGACGGCCGTGGTCAAGGCATCCGGCGCGGTCTTGTCGGCGCGCACGATCTCGCACAGCTTCATGACGTTGGCCGGGGAGAAGAAGTGCATGCCGAGCACGTCCTGCGGACGGCTGGTCACCTTCGCGATCTCGTCGATGTTGAGATAGGAGGTGTTGGAGGCGAGCACGGCGCCCTTCTTGGCGTGCTTGTCGAGCGCGGTGAACACTTCCTTCTTGACCGCCATGGTTTCGAACACGGCTTCGATCACAAGGTCAGCGTCCTTGACGTTCTCAAGGCCGACCACGCCGGTGATCAGGCCCATGCGCTTGGCCGGAGCGTCGGCTGGGATGCCACCGCGCGCGGCGGTCGCCTCGTAATTCTTCTGCATCACGCCCATGCCGCGCTTGAGCTGCTCTTCGCCGGTTTCGATCAGCGTCACCGGGATACCGGCATTGGCGAACGACATCGCAATGCCGCCGCCCATGGTGCCGGCGCCGATGATGGCGACGCGCTCGACATTGCGCGGCTTGGTGCCTTCGGGAACGCCGGCGACTTTTGCCGCCTCGCGCTCGCTGAAGAAGGCGTAGCGCTGCGCCTTCGACTGGTCTGACGACACCAGCTTGAGGAAGCCCTCGCGCTCCTTCTTCAACCCCTCGTCGAACGGCAACTCGATCGCGGCGCGCACGGCGTCGGCGGCGGCGAACGGGGCTTCCAGCCCGCGCGCCTTCTTGGTGAGGGCCGCGACGGCATTGGTGAAGATCGAAATGTCGGCTTTCGCCGCGGCGAGCTTTGAATCGTCGTCGCGCAGCTTGCGCAGCGGACGCTTCTCCGCCAGCACCTTGAGGGCAAAGGCCTCGCCGCCCGAGGCCGGGCCTTCGACGATTTCCTCGATCAGGCCGTTCTTGAGGGCTTCCGCGGCGCTGATCGGATCGCCGCTGACGATCATCTTGACCGCCATTTCCGGGCCGATCGCGCGCGGCAGGCGCTGCGTGCCGCCGGCGCCGGGCAACAGGCCGAGCTTCACTTCCGGCAGGCCGAGTTTTGCCTCTTTGGTCGCCACGCGGTAGTGGCATGCCAGAGCAACTTCGAGACCGCCGCCGAGCGCGGTGCCGTGGATCGCGGCAATGATCGGCTTCGGCGAATTCTCCATCGCGACCAGCACTTCGTGCAGGCCGGGCGGCTTCGGCGGCTTGCCGAATTCGGTGATGTCGGCGCCGGCGATGAAGGTGCGCCCGCCGCAGGTCAGCACGATCGCCTTTACCTCGGGATCAGCGATCGCGGCCTTCATGCACTCGAAAATGCCGCCACGCACGGCGGCGCTGAGCGCGTTTACCGGGGGGCTGTTGACCGTGACGATGGCGATGGCGTCATGACGTTCGAGTGTTACGACTTCGTTCACGGGACTCTCCCTTGATCCTTGTTCTTGGTTTGCCGCTCGACTTGCGTTGAGTAGCTACGGGCTTTGTTGATTTCGCACTGCGAAATTCAATTCCACATCTTGACAGCGAGGGTTATTTTGAAGCACGTCCCTTGTCAACGAGCTCGGCACAGCAGCAGGCAATGAAACGTCCAGGGAAGAAAGCGGCGACTGACCGCAGCTTCGTCGTCGCGCTTTCCCGCGGACTTGATGTGTTGCGCGCATTCCAACCCAACGACGGGCTTCTTGGCAATCAAGAGATCGCTGCCCGTACTAAATTGCCGAAGCCAACCATTTCCCGGCTGACCTACACCTTGACCAAGCTGGGTTACCTTACACCCGTTCCGCGGTTCGAAAAGTATCAGCTCGCGCCATCAGCCATGGCCCTGGGGTATGCCGCGCTGGCCAATCTCGGCGTTCGGCATTTGTCCGAACCCTACCGTGAAGCGCTGATGCGCGAGACCGGCGGCGCGGTTGCGGTCGGCGGCCGCGACCGTCACAGCATGATCTATTTCGGCCAGAGCCGGACCGGCTTGCTTGGGGTGCAGCTCGACGTCGGTTCGCGGGTACCGATCGCGACCACCGCGATGGGGCGCGCCTACATCTGGGCACTGCCCGATGACGAGCGCGCCGCTTTGTTGCGCGAACTGCGCGATCACTACGGCAGCCGCTGGGCCCGGATGCGCGACGGCATCGAACGCGCGGGCGAAATGGTGGTGCGTCAGGGATTCACGATCTCCGCAGGCGAATGGCAAGACGATGTGCACGCGGTAGGCGTTGCGTTGAAGCTCAGCGATGGAACCGGGCCGTATGCCTTCAATTGTGGCGCGCCCGCTTTCCGTTTCACGGAAGATCGCTTGATCAACGACATTGGACCTCGCCTTGTGACGATGGTAAGGAACATCGAGGCGGCGCTGGGCGGCGCGGCCCCGCAATCCAAAAAAGAAGAGAACAAGAAATTGAAAGCAGGAGGGAAAGTTGCACGTGTGGTCGAGGGGATCAGGTAGCCATCATCATGGCCAGCGCAGAGTTTCGCGCGGTCATTCCCGCCCCATGAGTCATGTGGGCGGGACGCGATGACGCAGGCACAGCTCGCGCAGGGAAATGCTCCCTTGCTTGCGGTTCGCGACGTCAGCGTCGTGTTCGGCGGCATCATCGCGTTGAATGGCGTGTCCTTTGACATGCACAAGGGCGCCATCCTCGGCCTGATCGGACCGAACGGCGCCGGCAAGACGACGCTCTTCAACTGCCTTTCCAGGCTTTATCAGCCGAGCACCGGCGACATCCTGATGGAAGGCGTCAGCATCCTGACGCGGCCAGCGCACAAGATCGCCGAGATCGGCATCGGCCGCACCTTCCAGAACGTCGCGCTGTTTCCCAATCTCTCGGTGATGGACAATGTTCGCGTCGGCTGCCACGCGCGCTCCTCCAGCGACATCATCTCGGATTCGCTGAAGCTCGCCTGGGTTCGGCGCGGCGAAACGGAGATCAACAGGAAGGTTCATGAGATCCTCGATTATCTGGATCTCGGTGACGTCGCCCATACCGTGGTGTCCGGTCTGCCCTTCGGCACCCAGAAGCGCGTCGAGCTGGCGCGCGCGCTGGCTGCCGATCCGAAGATCCTGCTGCTCGACGAGCCCGCCGGCGGTCTCAACCACGAGGAAGTTCACGTGCTCGGCGACCTGATCCGCCGCATTCGCGACGAACGCCATATGACCGTGCTGCTGGTCGAACATCACATGGGTCTTGTCATGTCGATCGCCGACCATGTCGTCGCGCTCAACTTCGGCCGCAAGCTTGCCGAGGGAACCCCGGCCCAGGTCCAGGCCGACCCGGATGTCATCAAAGCCTATCTGGGGAGCAAGGACGACCAATGACCGCGATGCTCAACGTCAAGGATTTGCGGGCCTATTACGGCCAGGTCCAGGCGCTCCATGGCCTGTCCTTTGCCCTCAACGAGGGCAGCCTGACCACGCTGCTCGGGGCCAACGGCGCCGGCAAGACCACCACCCTGCGGGCGATCTGCAACATGGTTCGCTCCACCGGCGCTATCGAATTCGAGGGCAAGTCGCTCTCCGGCCGTTCGACCGAAAACGTCGTCCGTCTCGGCATTGCGCATGTGCCACAGGGCCGCGGCACTTTCACCACCATGACGGTGGAAGAGAACCTGCAGCTCGGCGCCATCACGCGCAGCGACTCGAAGAACATCGTTTCCGACATCGAGCGCATGTACGCGCATTTCCCGGTGCTGAAGGAACGCCATACCCAGCAGGCCGGAACGCTGTCGGGCGGCGAACAGCAAATGCTCGCGGTCGCGCGTGCGTTGATGTTGCGGCCGCGGCTGATGCTGCTGGACGAGCCGTCCTTCGGTCTCGCCCCCCTGATCGTGCGCGACCTGTTCAAGATCCTCGGCAAGATCAACCGTGAGGACAAGGTTACCATTCTGGTGGTGGAGCAGAACGCGCAACTGGCGCTGGAGCTCGCCGACCAGGCCTATGTGATCGAAACCGGAAAAATCGTGATGTCGGGGAACGCGAAGGAAATCGCGAGCAACGAAGACGTCCGCAAATCCTATCTGGGCTACTGAGGAGCACGGCCGTGGAACTATTTACCAACCAAGTCCTGGCCGGCGTCGCCACAGGCGCGATCTATGCCTGTATGGCGCTCGCGGTGGTCATGATCTACCAGGCGATCGACCATCTGAATTTCGCCCAAGGCGAAATGGCGATGTTCTCGACCTTCATCTCCTGGCAGCTGATGCAGTGGGGCATACCCTACTGGTGGGCCTTCCTGGCCACGCTGGCGATTTCGTTCGCAGGCGGCATCCTCATCGAGCGGCTGCTGTTCAAGCCGCTCGCCAAGGCCCCGGTCCTGACCAACGTCGCAGGCTTCATCGCCCTGTTCGCCATCGTCAACTCGGTCGCCGGCCTGATCTGGGATTTCACCATCAAGCAGTATCCGACGCCGTTCGGATCCTCGCCCTTCCTCGGCAGCCAGCTGATCTCGACCCACCAGGCCGGGATGATCGGCGTCACTCTGCTGATGCTGGTCGGGCTGTACCTGTTTTTCCAGTTCACCCGGATCGGCCTTGCGATGCGCGCTGCTGCGGCATTGCCGGAATCGGCGCGGCTGGTCGGCGTCAACACCTCCTGGATGATTGCGCTCGGCTGGGGCATGGCCTCCGCGATCGGCGCCGTCGCCGGCATCCTGATCGCCCCGGTCGTGTTCCTCGAACCGAACATGATGGGCGGCGTCCTGGTTTACGGCTTTGCCGCCGCCGTGCTCGGCGGACTTAGCTCGCCGCTTGGCGCCGTCATCGGCGGCTTCCTGGTCGGCGTCTTCGAGAACCTCGCCGGCACCTACATCCCCGGCGTGGGCAATGAACTGAAACTGCCGATCGCGCTTGCGCTGATCATCACCGTCCTGGTCTTCAAACCTGCCGGTCTCTTCGGCCGAACCATCGTCAAGCGAGTCTGATCATGAGCGCAGCTGCAGAAGACGCCGTTACAGAAGCCCCGGCCGTCGAGGCCGTTCCGAAGCGCGCCATGACGCTGGGCACCGGCACCTCGCTGGTGATCCTGGCGGCGCTGCTCGTTACCCCCATATTCGTGAAGAACTTCGTCGTCTTCCAGATGACGATGGTCATGATCTACGGGATCGCGGTGCTGGCGCTCAACATCCTGACCGGCGGAAGCGGTCAGTTCTCGCTCGGCCAGAGCGCGTTCTACGCGCTCGGCGCCTATACGTCGGCGGTCCTGATGGAAGTCGCCAACGTGAACTACGCGCTGACGCTGCCGATCGCGGGGCTGGTGTCGTTCGGCGCCGGCTATCTGTTCGGCAAGCCCGCCTTGCGGCTTTCCGGCATCTACCTTGCCCTTGCCACCTTCGCGCTGGCGGTCGCCATGCCGCAGCTCCTGAAGCTGCATTTCCTCGAGGCTTGGACCGGCGGCGTGCAGGGCCTCACCGTCATGAAACCCGATGCGCCGTTCGGCCTGCCGATCGGACAGGACAAGTGGCTCTACTACTTCACACTGGCGATCTCGCTGGCGATCTATATCGGGTCGATCAACCTGCTGCGCTCGCGCTCGGGCCGCGCCTTCATGTCGATCCGCGACAATGAGATCGCGGCCTCGGCCATGGGCGTCGACGTCGCGCAGTACAAGACGCTCGCCTTCGGCGTGTCCGCGGGCATCACCGGCATCGCCGGCGGGCTCAGCGCCATCGTCGTGGCGTTCGTGGCGCCCGACAGCTACACGATCAACCTGGCCATCGCGCTGTTCCTCGGCATGGTGGTCGGGGGCGTGGGCTGGCTGCCGGGCTCGTTCGTCGGCGCGGCCTTCATCATCTTCGTGCCCAACATCGCCGAGAGCATCTCCAAGGGCCTCTCCGGCGCCGTGTTCGGCGTGCTGCTGTTCCTTGTCATCTTCCTGGTGCCGCACGGCGCAAGGCAGGTCGCAATGGTTGCCCAGCATTTGCTCGGCAAACTAACGAAGAAAAACTAACCTCAAACTCGAATACAGGATCCGGATATAATGATGCTTTCGACAAGAAGCGCCGCGTTCGCGACGGCGCTCATCGCCTCTTTTGCCGTCAGCGGCAATGCTCTCGCCCAGAAGAAGTACGACACCGGCGCGTCCGATACCGAAATCAAGATCGGCAACATCATGCCCTACAGCGGACCGGCGTCCGCCTACGGCGTGATCGGCAAGACCGAAGAGGCCTACTTCAAGAAGATCAACGCGGAAGGCGGCATCAACGGCCGCAAGATCAACTTCGTCTCCTACGACGACGCCTATTCGCCGCCCAAGGCGGTCGAGCAGGTCCGCAAGCTGGTCGAAAGCGACGAAGTGCTCGTCGTGTTCAATCCGCTCGGCACGCCCTCCAACAGCGCGATGCAGAAGTACCTCAACTCCAAGAAGGTGCCGCAGCTGTTTGTGGCCACCGGCGCCACCAAGTGGAACGAGCCCAAGGACTTCCCCTGGACCATGGGCTGGCAGCCCAGCTACCAGAGCGAAGCGCGCATCTATGCCAAGTTCCTGATGAAGGAAAAGCCGGCTGCCAAGATCGCCGTGTTTTATCAGAACGACGATTTCGGCAAGGATTACCTCAAGGGCCTGAAGGACGGCTTCGGCGCCAAGGCGTCGATGATCATTGCCGAGGAAAGCTACGAGACCTCGGAGCCGACCATCGACAGCCACATCGTCAAGCTCAAGGCCACCGGCGCCGACGTCTTCATCAACATCGCCACGCCGAAATTCGCCGCCCAGGCGATCAAGAAGATCGCGGAAATCGAATGGAAGCCGATGCACCTGCTCACCAACGTCTCGGCGTCGGTCGGCAGCGTGATCAAGCCGGCGGGCTTCGAGAACGCGCAAGGCATCCTCTCGGCGGCCTACGCCAAGGACGGCGCGGACGCGCAGTGGGACAATGATCCCGCGATGAAGAAGTTCTACGACTTCCTCGCGAAGTATTATCCTGAGGCCAACAAGCTCGACGGCTCGGTGGTCTACGGCTACGGCGCGGCGCAGACCATGGTGAAGGTGCTGGAAATGTGCGGGGACGATCTCACCCGCGCCAACGTGATGAAGCAGGCGGCGAGCCTGAAGGACTTCACGCCCGACACCCTGCTGCCCGGCGTCAAAATCAACACGTCAGCCAAGGATTTCGCCCCGATCGAACAGCTTCAGATGCAGCGGTTCAAGGGCGAGAAATGGGAGCTGTTCGGCGACATCATCAGCGGCGAACTCAGTAATTAATATTCCGCGTCACGGGCAGTACGCCCGGGACCTTAGACAAAATATCGCCTCCCGCGGCTCCGTCGCGGGGGGCTTTTTGTTGCCCGGCGCGGCCGAAAGGTATTCAATAAAGGCAGGAGCCGGAAAGTGCTCCAACTTCAAGAAAAAACGACACATTCATCATGGTCTCCAGGGAGAGAAAAACATGCCTGCTATCAACTTGCGATTGGGGGCCTTTTCGGCTGCCCTCGCAGTACTTGCCGCCACCAGCAGCGGCGCACTTGCCCAAAAGAAATACGACACCGGCGCATCCGACACCGAGATCAAGATCGGCAACATCATGCCCTACAGCGGACCCGCTTCCGCCTACGGCGTGATCGGCAAAACGGAAGCCGCCTATTTCAACAAAATCAATGCGGAAGGCGGCATCAACGGCCGCAAGATCAACTTCGTTTCCTACGACGACGCCTATAGTCCGCCGAAGACGGTCGAGCAGGTGCGCAAGCTGGTGGAGAGCGACGAAGTTCTGCTCGTCTTCAATCCTCTCGGCACGCCGCCGAACTCGGCGATCCAGAAATACATGAACCAGAAGAAGGTGCCGCAACTGTTCGTCGCCACCGGCGCGACCAAATGGAACGACCCCAAGGAGTTTCCCTGGACCATCGGCTGGCAACCGAACTACCAGAGCGAAACCATCATCTACGCCAAGTACATTCTGAAGCACAAGCCGGACGCCAAGATCGGCGTGCTGTACCAGAACGACGATTACGGCAAGGATTACCTGAAGGGCCTGAAGGACGGACTTGGCGCCAAGGCGGCGTCGATGATCGTCCTGGAGGAGA
This sequence comes from Bradyrhizobium sp. AUGA SZCCT0169, assembly GCF_018130085.1. Taxonomy (NCBI): domain Bacteria; kingdom Pseudomonadati; phylum Pseudomonadota; class Alphaproteobacteria; order Hyphomicrobiales; family Nitrobacteraceae; genus Bradyrhizobium; species Bradyrhizobium sp. AUGA SZCCT0169. Next base: position 21,017 of record NZ_JAFCMC010000031.1, read on the forward strand.
GCTTCGAAGTGTCGCAGCCGACCATCGACTCCCACATCGTCAAGCTCAAGGCGAGCGGCGCCGATGTGTTCATCAACATCACCACCCCGAAATTCGCGGCGCAGGCGATCAAGAAGAACATGGAGATCGGCTGGAAGCCGCTGCACTTCCTCAACAACGTCTCGGCCTCGATCGGCAGCGTCATCAAGCCGGCCGGCTTCGAAAACGCGCAGGACATCATTTCGTCGAACTACCTGAAGGATCCGACCGACAAGCAATGGAAGGACGATGCGGGGATGAAGGCCTGGAACGAGTTCCTGGACAAATACTACCCCGAAGCCAACCGTGCCGACGCGTCGGTCATGTACGCCTACACCGTGGCCCAGGGCCTCGTTCACGTGCTGAAAGCCAGCGGTGACAACCTGACCCGCGAAAACATCATGAAGCAGGCCGCCAGCATCAAGAACCTCGAGCTCGGCGGCTTGCTGCCCGGCATCAAGGTCAACACCTCGGCGACCGACTTTGCCCCGATCTCGCAGCTGCAGCTCATGAAGTTCAAGGGCGAGGGCTGGGAACTGTTCGGCGAAATTCTCACGGGCGACGTCGGCGGCTAGCTCGACTGCCTGACTACTAAAGGAGCAGCCCCTGCGGCATCGCCGCAGGGGCTTTTTCTTGATGCTTTGCGCTAAATCGTATTCAATCCCGTCCACGTCATGCGCAAACTGCAATCAACAACAGAGCATGGCGCTTGCACAAAAAGACAATCTCAAAAAAGGGAGAATCGGAATGCCTATTGCTACCAGCAGACTCGCCATTGCCTCGGCCGCGTTCATTGCGTTCGCAGCCACGAGCAACGGCGCGCTCGCTCAAAAAAAATACGACAGCGGTGCCACCGATACTGAAATCAAGATCGGCAACATCATGCCCTATAGCGGTCCTGCTTCCGCCTACGGCGTGATCGGCAAGACCGAAGAGGCCTACTTCAAGAAGATCAACGCGGAAGGCGGCATCAACGGCCGCAAGATCAACTTCATCAGCTATGACGATACCTACTCACCGCCGAAGACCGTCGAGCAGGCGCGCAAGCTGGTCGAAAGCGACGAGGTGCTGCTGGTGTTCAACCCGCTCGGCACTCCGCCGAATTCGGCGATCCAGAAATATCTGAACAGCAAGAAGGTGCCGCAGCTGTTCGTCGCCACCGGCGCCACCAAGTGGAACGATCCGAAGAACTTCCCCTGGACCATGGGATGGCAGCCCAACTATCAGAGCGAAACGCAGATCTATGCGAAGTACATCCTGAAGGAGAAGCCGAACGCCAAGATCGCCGTGCTCTATCAGAACGACGACTACGGCAAGGACTATCTGAAGGGCTTCAAGGACGGGCTCGGCGCCAAGGCCGCGTCGATGATCGTGATCGAGGAGAGCTATGAAGTCTCCGAACCGACGATTGATTCCCACATCGTCAAGATGAAGGCGACCGGCGCCGACGTGTTCATCAACATCACCACGCCGAAGTTCGCGGCGCAGGCGATCAAGAAGAACGCTGAAATCGGCTGGAAGCCGCTGCACTTCCTCAACAACGTCTCGGCCTCGATCGGCAGTGTCATCAAGCCGGCCGGCATGGAAAACGCCCAGGACATCATCTCGTCGCAGTACCTGAAGGATCCGACGGATGCGCAGTGGAAGGACGATCCCGGCATGAAGGCCTGGAACGCGTTCCTGGACAAGTATTATCCGGAAGCCAACCGCGCCGACGCGTCGGTGATCTTCGGCTACACCGTGGCCCAAGGTCTTGTGCATGTGCTGAAGGCTTGCGGCGATAATCTCACGCGCGAGAACGTCATGAAGCAGGCGGCCAACATCAAGAACCTCGAACTCGAAGGCTTGCTGCCGGGTATCAAGGTCAACACCTCGCCCACCGACTTTGCGCCGATTTCGCAGGTGCAGCTGATCAAGTTCAAGGGCGAGACGTGGGAACGCTTCGGCGAAATCCTCTCCGGTGACGTCGGCGGCTAGCTATCTGGAATTTCGATCGGCCCATTTGTGGCCTCAAGCGCCCCCGCGGCCTCGCCCGCGGGGGTTTTCTTTTGCGGCGATTGGATGGATAACCGGTCTCCCATTCGCGATCTCTGGCGTGAAACCGATGACCGACCGACGTCCCCTCCTGCGTGCGATCTTCGATGCAGCCGTCGCAGCCGCGCATCCCGATGTGGTGCTGTCGGCGCATTTGCCCCCAGCACCCAAAGGCCGGGTGATTTGCCTTGCCGCCGGCAAGGGCGCCGCGGCCATGGCCGCGTCCGCCGAGCGGCACTATCTCGATACGCTCGCGCTCGACCCGGAGCGCCTCACCGGCATTGCCACCACCCGGCATGGCCACGGCGTGCCGACGCGGCGGATCAGGGTAGTCGAAGCCGGCCATCCCGTGCCCGACGAAGCCGGGCTGAAAGCCGCCGACGACACGCTGCGTCTCGCGGCCGAGGCAACCGCCGACGACCTGTTACTGGTGCTGCTGTCGGGCGGCGGCTCGGCGAACTGGATCGCCCCGGTCGAGGGCGTTACGTTCGCGCAGAAGCAGCAGGTGAACCGCGCGCTGCTCCGTTCCGGCGCGCCGATCGGCGAGATGAATATCGTCCGCAAGCATTTGTCGCGCATCAAGGGCGGCCGGCTGGCCCGCGCCGGGCACCGCGCCGCCGAAATCGTCACGCTGGCGATCTCGGACGTGCCGCACGACGACCCGTCCGCGATCGCCTCGGGACCGACGGTACCGGATCCGACCACGCTGGCGGACGCCCGCGCGCTGGTCGCAAAATACAATCTCGCCGTCGACGACGCGGTTCGGCGCGCGCTGGACGACCCGAAGAACGAGAGCTGCAAGCCCGGCGATTCCGCTTTCGCGCGCGCGCGATTCGAACTGATCGCGCGGCCGAAGGCCTCGCTCGATGCGGCGATCAGGATTGCACAGGAAGCGGGCTACACCATCATCGGTCTCGGTGCCGACCTCGAAGGCGAGGCGCGCGAGGTCGCGGCCGCGCACGTCCAACTGGCGCTGAAAGCGCGCAGCGAGGGCAAGCGCACCGCGATCCTGTCGGGCGGCGAACTCACCGTGACCGTGCGCGGCAACGGCCGCGGCGGCCCCAACCAGGAATATGCACTGGCGCTGGCGGACCTCTTGAAAGAGATACCGGACGTTAGTGCGTTGGCCGGCGATACCGATGGCGCCGATGGCGGCGCCGGCAGCGCGAGCGACCCCGCCGGCGCCGTGATCGACCAGACCACATTTGCGAAGATGAAATCGCTTGGCCTCGATCCCAGGACCTATCTGGACAACAACGACGCCACCGCCTTCTTTGTGGCAACGGGCGACCTGCTGCTGACCGGTCCGACGCTCACCAATGTCAACGACGTCAGGGTGATCCTGGTCGACTGAATTGGGCCGCGGTCCTTTGATTTGGGCCCTTCGACTTGATATCCGCCCAGGCCGACGGCATTAACGTTTTGTTGAGGACATTCGCAGGAATGCACGGGCAATGGCCGCCTCTCAAAGCTGCAATTCACCAGCCTGGTCCTTAATAGGACCCTCCTTATTGCCGGGGTGCCGCAAATCGCGGCAGGGGGAACGCGGAAATGGTGGATTCTGTAACGGGGGCGATCCGCCCCGAGCCCGCTCACTTGAGTGCGCGGCTCGAGGAGGCGATCAATCATCTGTCGCTCGGCATTGTCGTCTTCGATGAGAGGCGGCTAGTCGTGTTCTGCAACAGACGTTACGCGCAGATGTACGGCCTTTCGCCGGGACAGGTGAAGCCGGGCACGCCGACCAGCGAACTGATCCGGCACCGGCTGAAGCTCGGCCTGAAAGTGGCGGTGGCGCCGGATGATTACGTTCGCGCCCGCGTCGGACAGGACATCGCGCTCGACACCACCTTCCAGGAGTTCACCGACGGGCGGATCATCGCCTACACGGTCTACCCGATGCCCGGCGGCGGCGGGATGTCGACCCATGAGGACGTCACCGAGCGCGAAGAACTCCATGCCCGCCTGAAGACACAGTACGAGCTGGGAAGGCAACAGGAAGAGGCGCTGCGGATACGCAACTTCCAGTTCGACACCGCGATCAACAACATGTCGCAGGGGCTGTGCTTCTTCGATTCCGACCACCGCCTGATCGTGTGCAACGACCGCTTCGTCGAGATGTACGACATCCCGTTCGGCCGTGTCGGCCCCGGCACGCCGCTGACTGACATCGTCGACCTTCGTTTTGCAGCCGGCAGCTTCCCCGCGATGACCCGGGATGAATATCTGGACTGGCGCACCAATGTGGCGGTTTCCAACGTCGCCAAAGACAGCATCGTCGAACTGAAGAACGGGCGCACCTTCAAGATCCGCCATCGGCCGATGCCCGGCGGCGGCTGGGTCGCCACGCACGAGGACATCACCGAGCAGCGGCAATCCGAGGTCAAGATCGAATACATGGCTCACCATGATTCGCTCACCGAGCTCGCCAACCGGGTGCTGCTCAACGAACGGCTCGAACACGCCCTGGGCCGCGAGGAAACGGTCGCGATTCATCACCTTGATCTCGACCAGTTCAAGGCCGTGAACGACACATTTGGCCATCACGCCGGCGACAAGCTTCTGAGGATCGTCGCCGAGCGCCTGTGCGGGTTGGTTCGCGACACCGATACCATTGCGCGAATGGGCGGCGATGAATTCGTCATCGTGCAGGCCCCGATCGCGGACCCGGCCGATGCAACGTCGCTGGCGCAGCGCGTCATCGGCCTTTTGAGTGAACCCTACGACCTTGACGGTCACCAGGCCGTGATCGGCGCCAGCATCGGCATCTCGGTCGGACCCGGCGACGGCAACAGCCCCGACAAGTTGTTGCGGAGTGCAGACCTCGCGCTGTACCGCGCCAAGGGCGACGGACGCGGCACGTTTCGCTTCTTTGAGCCTGTCATGGATCTGCAGATGCAGACGCGCCGCGTCATGGAACAGGATCTGCGCAAGGCGCTGCCGGCGGGCGAGTTCGAGCTGCACTATCAGCCGGTCGTCAATCTGGCGAGCAACGAGATCAGCGGCTTTGAGGCCCTGATCCGCTGGAATCATCCGACCAAGGGCATGATTTCGCCGGCCGCGTTCATCCCGCTGGCGGAGGAGATCGGATTCATCGTCCCGATGGGCGAATGGGTCATCCGCCAGGCCTGCGCTACCGCGGCGCAATGGACCGGCAACCTCCACATCGCCGTCAACATTTCGGCGGTGCAGTTTCGCAACCCCGGCTTGATGCAGGTGATAACAGGCGCGCTTGCCGCATCAAGGCTGGACCCGGCCCGGCTGGAGATCGAAATCACCGAGACCGTGCTGCTGCACAACAAGGAAGCGACACTCGCGGTGCTGCATCAGTTGCGCGAGCTTGGCATCCGGATCGCGATGGACGATTTCGGCACCGGCTATTCCTCGCTGACCTATCTGCAGAGTTTCCCGTTCGACAAGATCAAGATCGACCGCTCCTTCGTCAAGGACATCACCGAGAATTCGGGCTCGCTCAACATCGTGCGCGCGGTCGCAGCGCTCGCCAACGGCATGGGCATGACGGCCACCGCCGAAGGCGTCGAGACCAAGGAACAGCTCGACAGCATCGCGTCCGAAGGATGCACGGAGATGCAGGGCTTCCTGTTCAGCAAGCCGCTTCCCGCCCGCGAGATCGAGCGGCTGTTCCTGAAGGGGAATGGGACGAAGGCCGTTGCGGGCCGTATCGTCGCGGCCTGATTAATGGTTGCTTGTCATTCCCCGATGCGCAGTTGCGCATCTGAGGGCATCGCACAGCGATAAAACCCCGGAATCTCGAGATTCCCCGATGTGCAATTGCACATCTGAGGTTCGCACTTCGCGCGCCCCGGAATGACAGCTGGGCTAAAACTCCGCCGCGATCTTCGACAGCATATCGAGCAGCGCGACGCGATTGGCCGGCCCCAGCACCTCGTTGAGGCGAGCTTCGTGTTTGGTGGCGACGAGCTTCTTGGCGCGCGCCAGCACCGCGCGGCCCTTGTCGGTCAGCATCAGGATGTGGGAGCGGCGGTCGTTGGTCGAACGCATCCGCGTGCAGAGATCGCGACTTTCCAACGCGTCGAGCATCGCCACGAAATTCGGCCGGAGGATCCCGAGCGTATTGGCGATCTCGGTCTGGTTGCGGCCGGGATTCTTGTCGAGCAGCAGCAGCACCGAAAACTGCGCCGGCGTCAGCTGCAGCGGCGCGACGCAGCGCAGGAAGTCCTCGAACACCCTCAGCTGCGCACGCTTCAGCGAATAGCCGAGCAGGTCGGACAATTCGCCCATGTGCAGGGCGGCATTGTCAGCAGCGCCGTCGACAGGATCCTTGCCGCCTGCGCGGGAAGGCTTGACGGCGTCGGTGGCCGCCTTGGAAACTGTCATCGCAGGGGGCTCGCAATCCCGATAAAAAGGTCCGCCAATGGTCCGGGCCTTGAGGTTATGTTTGATAATTGTTATAGACTATATCAAATGTCGGCTTCTTTCAACTGCCGATATCGGACCGCCGGCTAACCCTTAAGGGTCGGGATCGGCGCGACGCGTGAGGGGAGCGCCAGTCTTGAATACGACGATCATGCTGTTCCTGCTGCAGGACGGCATCACCAATGGCGCGATCTATGCGTTGCTCGGGCTGGCGCTGGTGCTGGTGTTTGCCGTCACGCGCGTGATCCTGATCCCGCAGGGCGAATTCGTTACCTTCGGCGCGCTGAGCTACGCCATGCTGGCGACCGGTCAGGTGCCGGGCACGGCGCGGCTGGCGGTCGCGATGGGTGTCGTCGCCTTCGGCCTCGATCTGTATGCGGCACGGCGCTCGCTCCGCATCAAGCTGGTGGTGCGCTCGGTGCTGCTCAACATCGTGTTGCCGGTGGCGATCCTGGCGCTGACCTACGCCCTGGCCGGTCCCAAAACCCCGATTGCGGTCAATATCGCATTGTCGCTGCTGATCGTCGCGGCGATCGGGCTGTTTCTCTATCGCATCGCCTTTCAGCCGCTCGCGCACACCTCGGTGCTGGTGCTGCTGATCGCCTCGGTCGGCTGCCACCTCGCGCTGCAGGGCCTTGGCCTCGTGTTCTTCGGCGCCGAAGGCCTGCGCGGACCGGCGCTGTCGAATGCGGCGTTCACGATGGGACCGCTGCGCTTCACCGGCCAGAGCATCGCCGTCTACGGCCTGACCATCGCCTTCATCATCGCGCTGTGGCTGTTCTTTGGCTTCACGCTAATGGGCAAGGCGCTGCGCGCCACCGCCGTCAATCGCCTCGGCGCCCGCCTCGTCGGCATCCGGACCACGCTGTCGGGGCAGATCGCCTTCCTGCTCGCCTCCGTGATCGGCGCGATTTCGGGCATCCTGATCGTGCCGATCACGACGCTCTATTACGACACCGGCTTCCTGATCGGCCTGAAAGGTTTTATTGCCGCCATCATCGGCGGGCTGGTGAGTTACCCGCTGACGGCGGTCGCGGCGCTGGTGGTCGGCAGCGTCGAGGCTTTCTCCTCGTTCTACGCCAGCAATTTCAAGGAGGTCATCGTCTTCACGCTGATCCTTCCCGTGCTGGTGCTGCGTTCGCTCGCAGCCCCCGCGGTCGAGGAAGAGAAGGACTGACGATCATGACGCAGCGGCTTCCCCTCATCATCTTCGCCATCGTCATGGCGGTAATCCCGTTCATCCCGGGCATACCGCCGTTCTGGATCGTCCTCTTGGACAATATCGGCCTCGCCGCGCTGGTTGCGATGGGCCTCGTACTGCTGACCGGCGTCGGCGGCCTCACTTCGTTCGGCCAGGCCGCGTTTTGCGGCTTCGGCGCCTACACCACCGCGGTGCTCACCACCGCCTATGGCGTGTCGCCGTGGCTGACGCTGCCGCTCTCGCTGCTCGTCAGCGGCATCGCGGCGGTTCTGCTCGGCATCGTCACGGTGCGGCTGTCCGGCCATTATCTGCCGCTCGGCACCATCGCCTGGGGCATCGGGCTGTTTTACCTGTTCAGCAAGCTCGAATTCCTCGGCCGCAATGACGGCATTTCCGGCATTCCGCCGCTGAGCATCGGCGGCTTCCGGATGCTCGATCCCGGCACGATCTATTTCGCGATCTGGATCGCCGTGCTGCTCTCGGCGTTGCTGACCATGAACCTGCTGGATTCCCGCACCGGCCGCGCCATCCGCGCGCTGCGGCGCGGGCATATCGCCGGCGAAGCGTTCGGCGTGCAGACGCCGCGCGCGAAGCTGCTGGTGTTCATCTATGCGGCGGTGCTGGCCGGCCTTTCCGGCTGGCTCTACGCGCATTTCCAGCGCGCCGCCAACCCGACGCCGTTCGGCGCCCATGCCGGCATCGAATATCTGTTCATCGCCGTCGTCGGCGGCGCCGGCTATGTCTGGGGCGCGGTGCTCGGCGCCGGCATCGTGGTGATCCTCAAAGAGATCCTGCAGAGCTACCTGCCGTATATTTTCGGCGGCCAGAGCCAGCTCGAGACCATCGTGTTCGGCATCCTGCTGGTCGTCCTGCTGCAACTGGCGCCGACCGGCGTGTGGCCCTGGCTGATGTCGAAGCTGCCGCTCAAGCCGGCCCGCAAGATCCCCGACACCTCGCTCGAGCCGCCCGGGCGCGTGCGTGCGCCGTCGACACCTGCGGCGCTGCTGCAGGTCGACAAGGCGCGCAAGCAATTCGGCGGCGTCATCGCCGTCAACGACGTCAGCTTCGACGTCGGGGCGCGCGAGATCGTCGCCCTGATCGGCCCCAACGGCGCCGGCAAGAGCACGACCTTCAACCTGATCACGGGTGTCTTGACGTCGACCAGCGGCGCGATCTCGGTGCTCGGCAACAAGGTCGACAACGCGCCGCCGCAGGAGGTCGTCAAGCTCGGCGTCAGCAGAACCTTCCAGCACGTCAAGCTGGTGCCCGACATGACCGTGCTCGAGAACGTCGCGATCGGCGCGCATCTGCGCGGCCATGCCGGCGCGATATCAAGCATGTTCCGGCTCGACCGCGCTGATGAGGCCCGATTGCTGGCCGAAGCCGCGCGCCAGATCGAGCGCGTCGGCCTCGGCGACCAAATCGACCAGCTGGCGGGAAGCCTGTCGCTCGGCCAGCAGCGCATCGTCGAAATCGCCCGCGCGCTGTGCGTCGATCCCCTGCTGCTGCTGCTCGACGAGCCCGCCGCCGGACTGCGCCACATGGAGAAGCAGCGGCTCGCCGCGCTGCTGCGGCAATTGCGCGACGGTGGCATGTCGGTGCTGCTGGTCGAGCACGACATGGGTTTTGTGATGGATCTCGCCGACCGGATCGTGGTGCTCGACTTCGGCACCAAGATCGCCGAGGGCACGCCGGCCGCGATCAAGACCAACCCCGACGTGATCAAGGCCTATCTCGGAGCCACCGCATGAGCGCGCTGTTGAAGGTGAGCGAAGCGCATGTCGCCTACGGCAAGGTCGAGGCGGTGCGCTCGGTTTCGCTCGAAGTCGCTGATAACGAGATCGTCACCATCATCGGCGCCAACGGGGCCGGCAAGACGACGCTGCTGAACGCCATCATGGGCATCCTGCCGCTCACGGGATCTGCGGCTTTCGCCGGCGCGGATATGGCCGCCCTCGACATCGAGGACCGCGTCGCTGTTGGGCTCAGCCTGGTGCCCGAGCACCGCGAACTGTTCGGCACCATGAACGTCGAGGACAATCTGCAGCTCGGCGCGTTCCGGATTCCGAAGGCGATTGCTGCGAGATCGTTCGAGCGGGTCTACACGCTGTTTCCGCGGCTGAAGGAGCGGCGCAAGCAGCTAGCCGGCACGCTCTCCGGCGGCGAGCAGCAGATGCTGGCGATGGGCCGCGCGCTGATGGGCGCGCCGAAGCTCTTGATGCTGGACGAGCCGAGCCTCGGCCTTGCCCCGATCATCGTCGCCGACATCTTCCGCACCATCGGCGAACTCCGCGCCGCCGGTGTGTCCGTGCTGCTGGTCGAACAGAACGCGCAAGCAGCATTGAAGATCGCCGACCGCGCTTACGTGATGGAGCTCGGCGAATTCGTTCTGAGCGGCCCGGCCGGCGACATCGCCACCAACGCACGCGTCGCCGCAAGCTATCTCGGCTTCACCCACGAGGGCGAGAGCGCGATTTAGGCAGTAGGGTGGGCAAAGGCGCTCTTGCGCCGTGCCCACCATTCTTCGTGGAGGTAGTGGTGGCACGCTTCGCTTTGCCCACCCTACGACGTCCCTCACTTCGCCGGAACGTACTTCCCGTTGTTCACGGTCAGGATGATGCGCGAGCGGTCGTCCAGGCCGTAGCGGTCTTTTTCGGTGAAGTTGTAGACGCCCTGGCTGGCGGCGATGTCGCGTTCGGTCAACAGGGCTTGACGGATGCCTTCACGGAATTCCGGCGTGCCGGGCTTGCCGGCCTTCAGGGCCGGCGGAATGACGCGCTTGAGCACTTCAAAGGCATCATAGGAATGGCCGGCGAACTGGCTGCGGCTGTTGGCGCCGTACTTGGCTTCATAGGCGGTGTTCAGCGCGAGACCCGGCTTCTTGGTCAGTGCGCTGTCGGGCTGGGTTTCCGGCGACATCACCGGACCGGAAGACATGATCACGCCTTCCGCCGCCGCACCAGCAATACGGATGAAGTCCATGCTGGCGGCGCCGTGGGTCTGATAGATCAGGCCCTTGTAGCCACGCTCACGCAGCGCGGCCTGCGGCAAGGCCGCGGCGGTGCCGGAGCCGCCGACGAGGACCGCGTCGGGATTGGCGGCGAGCAGCTTCAGCACCTGGCCGGTGACCGACGTATCGGTACGGGCATAACGCTCTTCAGTCGCGAGAGCTATGCCCATCGGAACGGCCTGGGCCTTGAAATCATTGAACCAGAGGTCGCCGTAGGAATCCGAGTAACCGATGTAACCGACGGTCTTGATGCCGTGGGCCTTCATGTGCTCGTACAGCACCTTGCCCATGATCGGGATCGGCTGCGGCATCGCGACCGACCATTTCATGCGCGCCTCGTTGATCGGCAGCGGCGCCAGCGCGAAATGCGGAATGCCGGCTTCGTTGGCGACGGTGGAGACGGCAATGGTCGGCGGCGTGGTCGACGAACCCATGATGATGTCGGCCTTGGATTCGGTGACGAAGCGCCGCGCGTTGGTGGTGGCGGCGGTCGGATCGCCGCCGTCGTCGAGCACGATCAGTTTCAGCGGCACGCCGCCAATTTCCTTCGGCACGAATTCCAGCGCATTGCGCTCGGGAATGCCAAGGGCCGCGGCCGGGCCGGTGGTGACGATGGTGATGCCGATGACGATTTCATTGGCTTGCGCCAACGCGGGCACGGCCGGCAGCGCCAGCGACGCCGCAATCACGGCAGCGGACAGATAAAACTTCTTCATTCATTCCTCCCTTGGATATTGTTTTAATTTTAGATCAAAAATCGGTCGCCAGTTCAGCCCCTTCTTTAGGTCATGCGACGCGCCAAGTCAGCTAACAAGTCCGCCATATATGTCTCAGCCCCGCGTAAACCGCTCGATGATCTCCGGCGGCATCGGAGCCGATTTCAGCCGCGCGGGATCGTCCGGATGCCTGCCGACCAGCACGCGAGTCTCGAACGCCTCAATCGCCAGCGCCTCGCCCTTGAACACGTTGTGGACCACCTCGAAGCTGGAGCGCTTGAAACTCTCGATCCGGCTTTCGATTCTGATCCAGTCGCCATGGGTCGATGGGATGTGGAATTTCGCCCGCGTATCGACCATGGGAATGCCGACGAGGCCGTATTTGTGGATGATGTCCTGTTTCGAAAAACCGGCCGCTTCGAACATGATCGAGGTCGAATCGTCGAACATCGCGAAGTAGCGCGGGTAGTAGACGATGTTGGCGGGGTCGCAATCGCCCCACTGGATCTGCACGTCGCGCCGGTTAATGAACATCACTCAACCCCGATGATGTAATCCAGGACCATACTTAGCGCGGGGCCATGCGGAGCGCGGCATCGAGCCGCACCACTTCGCCGTTCAGATATGGGTTGTCGATCATATGCAGCGCCAGCGAGGCAAATTCATCGGCCTGCCCGAGCCGGCGAGGGAACGGGATCGAGGCGGCGAGCGAGTCCTGTGCTTCCTGCGGCAAATTGGCCAGCAGCGGCGTGAGGAACAGGCCGGGCGCAATGGTCAGCACGCGAATGCCGAATTGCGCCAGTTCGCGCGCGATCGGCAGCGTCATCGCGACGATGCCGCCCTTGGAAGCCGAATAGGCTGATTGGCCGATCTGGCCGTCATAGGCCGCGACCGAGGCGGTCGAAATCACGACGCCGCGCTCGCCGGTTTCAAGCGGGTCCAGCTTCGACATCCCTGCGGTTGCGAGCCGCAGCATGTTGAACGAGCCGATCAGATTGACCTTGATCACGCGGTCGAAATCGGTGAGCGCCATCGGGCCTTCCTTGCCGATCACGCGCTTGGCAACGCCGATGCCGGCGCAATTGACCAGCACGCGCGCCGGGCCATGCGCCTTCGCGGCGGCGGCGACGGCCGCTTCCGCCGAGGCGGCGTCCGAGACGTCGCAGACCACGGCGACGCCGCCGATTTCGGCGGCGACCGTTTCAGCAAGCTTGGCGTTGAGGTCGCACACCGCGACCTTGGCGCCCTGCGCGGCAAGCCGGCGCGCGGTGGCGGCGCCCAATCCGGATGCGCCACCGGTCACGATGGCGGCCTGGTCCTTCAACTGCATGGTGCTTCTCCCTGGTAGAATCTTCTCGAAGTTGAGTTTCTGGAATTCATTTCAGCGCGATGACCTGCGCCGGCGGCGCCGGTGAATAAATCTGATCGATCAGCGCGCTGCGATGCTCGATCACCGCGCGCTGGTTGATGGAGCCCTTGTCGGTGACTTCGCCGCGATCGATCGACAGCGCCGCATCGAACAGCACCGCGCACGTGATCCGGGTCGACGAGCCCGTGGCATCGGCCAGCAGCTTTTGAAACCGCTCGCGGAACGCCGCGCGGATCAGCGGATCGGCCGCCGCTGCCGCGAGATCGTTCGCCGGAAGTCTTGGATTGATGAGACGGCAGCCGTCGAGATCGAGCATCACCAGCGCCGATAGTTCGTCGCGGTTGATGCCGGCGATCACGACATCGCGCACCAAAGGCGCGCAGGCCGCGACGAACCGCGCTCTCAAGGGGCCGACGCTGACCCAGGTGCCGCTGGCGAGCTTGAAATCCTCTGCGATGCGGCCATCGAAGTCGAAGCCGGCGTCGAAATTGTCGGGATCAACAGGCTTGAGCGCATCGCCGAACTTGTAGAAACCTTCCTCGTCGAACGCCGCCGCGGTCAGTTCGGGCTGACGCCAGTACCCCGGCGTGACGTTCGGACCCTTGGCGCGGACTTCCAGCTTGCCGTTGTTGGGCAGGAGCTTTGCGTCGTTGCCGAGCACGGGCAGGCCGACATGGCCGGAGCGGCTGGTGTCGGGCCGTACCGACATGAAGAACGGCGAGGTTTCCGTGGCGCCGAGGCCGGTCAGCATCGGTACGCGAAAGCCGGTCTCCTGCACCGCGAGTTCGTCGAGGCTGTTCCAGATGAACGGCGACAGCGCCGCGCCGGAGAAGAACATCGCATGCAACCGTCCGAAAAACTTTGCGCGCAGCGCTGAATCTTCGCGCAGATAAGGCAGCAGCGATTCATAGCCCTTGGGGACGTTGAAATAGACCGTCGGCGAAATCTCCCGGAGGTTACGCACGGTCTCCTCGATGCCGCCGGGCATCGGCTTGCCCTCGTCGAGATACATCGAGCCGCCGTTGAACAGTGTCAGCCCGATATTGTGGTTGCCGCCGAAGGTGTGATTCCACGGCAGCCAGTCGATGATCACGGGCGGCTCGTCCATCAGGAAGGCCAGCGTTTCGCGCAGCATCACCTGGTTGGCGCAGATCATCCGCTGGGTGTTGATGACGGCCTTGGGATTACCGGTCGAGCCCGACGTCAACAGAAACTTGGCGATGGTGTCCGGGCCGATGGCGTCATGGGCCGCGTCGAGGCGCCAATGCTCCGGCGTCGCCAAGAGGTCCGACAGCAGCGTCACGTCGCGGCCAGGCACCTCGCCGCGCGTTGCTGCGATCTCCGTTCCCGGTGAAACGTTAGAGGTCAACGCATCCGCGAATTTCGTGGCATCGTCGGCGAAGACGAGGCCGGGCGTCAACAGCTTCATCAGGAAGGCGAGCTTGCCGTAGTCGCGCGACACCAGCGAATAGGCCGGCGATACCGGGCAGAAGGGAATGCCGGCATAGAGCGCGCCGAACGCCAGCAGCGCATGGTCGACCGAATTGCCTGACAGGATCACGATCGGCTTTTCCGCCGAAAGCCCGCGCGCCAGCAGCGCCGAGGCGATGCGCCGCGTCGAGGTCAGCAGTTGCGCGTAGGTGAGCTTGCGCCAGCCGCCGGTCGTCGCGTCGCGTTCCGCCATGAAGACGCGCTCGGGCGCTTCCTTCGCCCAATGATGCAGGCGATCGGTGATGCGCACGGGATAGTCGCGCAGTTTGAGCTTCGGCCTGAGATAGATGGTGCCGTCATCGCGGCGCTCGACCGTGACGTCGGGATTGCCGAACGAGATCGCGCGCAGCGGATGGGCGCTGCCGGTGCGCGTGGCGCTTTCAATCGGGGACATGTTGGGCTTGGCGCTCATGTCAGGTCGGTTTCACTTTGGCGGTCTTGCGATCGAGAAATTCACGGATGCGGCGTTTTGCTTCCTTGTCGCTCTGCGCCACCGTGGCCATCAGCGACTCCATCAACAGGCCGGCCTGCGGATTGGCTTCCGCGATCATCGGCAGCGCCTGCAGCACCGCAAAATTGGTTAGCGGGGCATTGGCCGCGACGCGTTCGGCCAGTTCCAGCGCCTTGGGCAGCGCGCCGCCGGCCTCGGTGAGATATTGCGAGAAGCCGTAGGCGGCGCCTTCGGTCGCGGAATAGACCCGCCCCGTCAGCATCATGTCGGTCATCCGCGCCACCCCGATCAGCCGCGGCAGCCGCACCGAGCCGCCGCCGCCGACGAAGATACCGCGCTGGCCCTCGGGCAGCGCGAAATAGGCTGACGGTTCGGCGACGCGGATATGCGCGGCGCAGGCCAGCTCCAGCCCGCCGCCGATCACCGCGCCCTTGAGCGCCGCAATCACAGGCACGGGGCTGTATTGAATGCGGTCGAACACTCGATGCCACATCTGCGAGTGCCGCAGGCCCTCGGTCGCATCGTGCTCGGTCAGTTCGGACAGATCGAGGCCGGAGGAGAAATGGTCGCCGATGCCATGGATGACCACGGCGCCGGTCCCTTCGGGAAGATTGGCGAAGCAATCCTGGATCGCGAGGATGATGCCGTCGTTCAGCGCATTGCGCTTGGCGGGGCGGTTGAGGCCGACGGTCAGCACCGCGCCTGACTTCTCGATGGTGAGCAATCCGGCCTGGTCAGCGGTTGCGGAAGCGGCGTTTCCCATGGATTATTGTTTCCCGTCCAGAATAGTTATGTTTTATAACTATTGGCGGGAGAGTCAATCCTCTCGCTTTTGTCGTCCCGGCCTTGAGCCGGGACCCGTACTCCGCGGCAGTCATTGTTGCAAAAGGTGTCTAACGCCAGCGTCTTCACCGATAGGCCGCGGCGTATGGGTCCCGGCGCAAGGCCGGGACGACGGCGGTGTTTGTAGCTGCACCGTGCACTAAGCGCACTTTCACCTTCTCGCGACGCATTGCGCCCGAGCTTTGCCAGAAATTCCTTTGCCCTCGAAAATAGAGGGCGCAGGGAAGACCGGGTGCGCGCTGCACCCGCGGTCCCGTGTGCGGTTAGCACAAAACAAAATGCACACGAGCATACAGGCAGCGGAGAACACCCGGCCTTCCCTGCCCAATGGCTTTACGGCTTATGCCGTGCTCTCCCCGGAGACGAGTTCTCCAGCAACAAAGTTGCGGCGGTAGCCGGCCATGCGGGCACGCTCGGGCGGTAAGGTGATGGGTTTCGCGAAGAGCTCAACCCATCCTACGGTCTGCGTCAATTGGGACGACGTAACACATAGTCACGCTTTAAGTGCGTAGGATGGGTTGAGCTCTTCGCGAAACCCATCGTCTTGCTCAGCAAATCTATCCCCGTTCGCCAAAACCTGCATCCTCCTTCATCACGACGCCTGCCCAATCCTCAGGATAGACGCCTAGCTTCACCATGCGATGGAACGACGAAAAAGGCCAATCCACAACCCGCGCGACGAGACCATGTTTCACCGGATTGATATGGATGTAGTCGACGTGGCGCTCAAAGTCGGTCTCGTCGCGAACGGTATGCTCCCAGTACCGGCGTTGCCAGATGCCACGCTCGCCCTTGGCCGCGCGGCTCCCGGAAATTTGTTCGCCGGCCGGCAGGCTGTGCGAGAACACCGACTTGATCAGTCGCCAGCGTGTGGCAAAATTGGCGTCGCCCTCGGGGAGTGTCCATACCGCGTGGAGGTGATCGGGCAGAACGACCATGGCGTCGATCGTGAACGGATGCTGCTGCCGCACCTTCCGAAACGCCATGCGCAATTCATCGATGTGCTCTGTCAGGAGGCGCAACCGTCGATCCGCGAGATTGACGGTGAAGAAGAAGCAGCCTCCAGCAACGAAGTTGCGACGATAGCCGGTCATACGGGCACACTCGCGCGGTGAGGTGATGGGTTTCGCGAAGAGCTCAACCCATCCTACGGCCTACTCCGAAAGGCTCACAACACCTGGTGCACGTCGATGACGACGCGGTCGGTGTGGCGGGCGGCGGAGCCGATGAAGAGGTTTTCCATCAGCCAGCGGTATTTTTCGTGGCCGGTTTCGAATTTCGGCACGGTGCGGAAGTAGATCAGCTTGGGATCGACCGGCTCGCCGCGCTTGAGTTTTTGCAGCAGATCGACCGGACCGAAACGCAGCCCCTTGTTCTCGACATAGACGGTCGCGCCGTCGTCGGTCTCGAAGGCGTATTTGGCTTCCAGCTCGATCAGCTCGTTCGGGCGGATGATCTGAAAATCCGCGCCGAACGCGCAGATCTTGCCGTTGACGCCTTCGCCCTGCACCTCGCCGCCCAGGATCGGGATGATCCGGCGCACGCCGTGGCCGGTCTCGCCGGCCGAAGTCACCTCGCCGATGCGGACGGTAAGCGTGAAGATATACTTTGTCTCAAGCTGCGGCGTCATGGAATTACCCCATCATGCGTTGCGGGAGCCAGAGCGCCAGGATCGGGAATGCGATCAGGATCACGAGGCGGATCAGGTCGGTCACGACGAACGGGATGACGCCGCGGAAGATTGTCGTGAACGACACGTCCTTGACCACGCTCTTGATGACAAAGACGTTCATCCCGACCGGCGGATGGATCAGGCCCAGCTCCACCGTCATCACGATGATGACGCCGAACCAGATCGGATCAAAACCGAGATGCATGATGACGGGGAAGATGATCGGCACCGTCAGGATGATCATGGCCATTGCGTCCATCAGGCAGCCCAGCACCAGATACATCACCATGATCAGCGCGAGGATGCCGTAGGGGCCGAGCCCGAGGCCGGTGAGCAGTTCGGTGACCTTTTGCGGGGTCTGCGTCACCGTGAGGAAATAGCCGAAGATCAGGGCGCCGATCAGCACGGTGAAGACGGCGGCCGCGGTGCGCGTCGCCTGCAGCAGCGAGTTCAGGATTTTTTCCTTGTTCAGCCGCCCGGTGAGCACGCCGATCAGGAACGCGCCGGTGGCGCCGACGCCGCCGGCTTCCGTCGGCGTGAAGCGCGGCAGGAACGGCAGGCCGTACAGCCCGCCGATCACGAAGACGAACAACAAGACCGGCGCCCAGATGTCTTTCAGGCCGGCAAAGCGTTCGCGCCAGCTGGTTTGCGGTCCCTTCGGCAGGAAGTCGGGCCGGAACCAGCCGATCAGCGAGATCGTGATCATGTACATGGCCATCGCGAGCAGGCCGGGAATGATGCCGGCCATGAACAGCTTGCCGATGTCCTGCTCGGTGATGATGCCGTAGACCGCCAGCACGGTCGACGGCGGCAGCATCGCGCCCAGCGTGCCGCCGGCCGCGATCACGCCGGTGGCGAAGGATTGCGGATAGCCGAAGCGCCGCATTTCCGGATAGGCGACGGCGGAAAACGTCGCGGCCGTCGCCACCGACGAGCCGCAGATCGCGGCAAAGCCGCCGCAGGCCGCGACCGTGGCAATGCCGAGGCCGCCGCGCAGATGGCCGACGAAGCCGTTGGCGGCGCGAAACAGTTCGCGACTCATCCCGGAGTTGCTGACGAAGGCGCCCATCAGCAGGAACATCGGAATGACGCCGAACGTATAGTCGGTCACCGTGCGCATCGAGGTCTGGCCGACCATCTTGAGCGCCGGGGAAAAGCCGACGAGATATCCAAAGCCGGTGACGCCGACGAGGCCCATCGCCATGCCCACCGGCACGCGCAGCAACATCAGCGCGAACAGCGCGACAAATCCGAGAATGGCGACCGCGTCGGTGCTCATGATGCCCTACTCCACCGTGGTTTCTTTGGCATCATGGATGTCTTCCGGATGGAAGATCAGGCGGTAGGTGCGGATCGCGATCAGCAGCACCGCGGAGGCGTCGCCGGCCCACGCGATCGCGAAAAACGGCCAGGTCGGCATCCGCATGTCGAAGGTCAGGACGTTGTCGTTGTAGGTGCCCTGCACCTTGTCGAACAGCGTCCAGGTCTGCACCGCCACCACGAACAGCAGGACCAGGGTCGCGAACACGTCGATCCAGCGCTGGTATCTCGGACCGACATTGGCCCAGACCAGATCGACGGTGATGTGCCCGCCGCGATAGCTGGTCGCCGCGATGCCCCAGAAGATCAGGATGCCGAGCATCATGCGGCCGATGTCGAAGGAATCCGGGATCGAATAGTTGAAGATGTTACGCAGCAGCACGGCGAGGAAAATGTTGGCGGCGACGATGCCGACAAACGCCGCCGCGATCCATTCGATCGTATCGATGAAACGATCCATCGAAGCGCGATTCATGTGGGGAGGTCCTAAGACTTAAACGAGTTGATCAAGGTGGCGCCTGGAACTCAGTTCACCTCTCCCGCTTGCGGGGGAGGTCGGCGCGAAGCGCCGGGTGGGGGCTCTCTCCACACGAAGATTCTTATTGCGGAGACACCCCCACCCCGCCCCTCCCCCGCAAGAGCGGGAGAGGGGGCGCAGCGGAGCGCGTTACTGCGCCAAAGCGTTGTGCTTGGTCAGTTCGGCGCGAAGCGCGGTCATCGCCGCATCCGGGTCGCCGCCGGCTTTCTTGACATTGTCCGCCCAGGTCTTGATCAGCGGCTCAGAGGCCTTCTTCCAGAGCGCGGTCTGCTCCGGCGACAGTTTGTAGACTTCGTGGTCGGGCAGCGCCTTGATCTTTGCGACACCGGAGTTCTCATAGATGCCCCAGGGCTCGCCGACGCGGCCGGCGGCCTCGGTGTTGCAGTTGTTGTCGATCGCCTTCTTCTGGCGGTCGGACATCTGGTTGTATTTGTCCTTGTTCATCACGAAGGCAAAGGTCGTGACATAGAGAGGCGCCTCGATGTGATACTTCGTCACCTTGTCGATGCCGAACAGCAGCACCGATCCCCACGGGAAGGTGACGGCGTCGGCGACGCCGCGCTCGATGATGTCGCGGACCTCGGGCGCCGAGGACTGCACGTTGGTGCCGCCGAGCAGGGTGACGTAATTCGCCATGGTGGCATGGGCGGGGCGGATCTTCATGCCCTTGATGTCGTCGGGCACCACGATCTTCTTGGTGCGCGAATGGAACGTGGAGGGCGAGTGAATGAAGCCGAGGCAGAACTTGACGTCCTTCATCTCCTTCTCGGCATATTTGCGGTACCAGGCGTCGAGCGCCATCGAGCCGCCCTTGGCGTCCGACATCAGGAACGGCAATTCGCCGGCGCCGATGATCGGGAAACGGCCGGGCTGATAACCCGGGTTGATATAGGTGACGTCGGCAATGCCGTCGCGCGCCATGTCATAATGGTCGAACGCCTTGCCGAGCTGCTGGGCCGGGAACACCTTGTATTTGATGGTGCCGCCGGATTCCTTTTCGACTGCGGAGCCCCAGTCTTCCAGCGCCTTCTGCAGCGGGTGCGACGCCGGCACCCAATGCGACAATTTCAATTCGAAGTTTTTTTCCTGCGCCATCGCAGGTGTCACACTGGCGGCGAGCAGCAGCGCCAAAAACGCTTTTCTCATCGGCATTCTCTCCCTTTGCGCATGAAGGCGGGCTTGGCGCCCGGTCTTGTTAGTTAACATGTTATATAGTTGGCGCGACTTTTCAAGCCGGACGTTTGGTGCGACGCTTCCACTCGGCTGCCGACAGGACGGCCTTGCGGTGCGGCGCAACAAACGACAATGTTTCGCGCCAACGCTGTTTGCGAAAATTGTTATATGATATAATTATCATTGCAACACCTCGCGCAAGCGTCGGCGTGCCAATCTGTATCAGACCATGGGAGCAAACAATTGCGGACTAAAGTCGCAATCATAGGTGCCGGGCCGGCTGGATTGTTGCTTGGGCAACTACTTCACCGCTACGGCATCGATAACGTCATTCTCGAGCGCCAGACCCCGGAATATGTGCTCGGCCGCATCCGCGCCGGCCTCCTGGAAGAAGGCACCGTGGCGCTGCTCGACGAGGTCGGCGCCGGCGCGCGCGCCCATCGCGAGGGCCTGGTGCACCATGGCGTGGAACTGGCGTTCGGCGGCGCGCGGCACCGCATCGACATGCACGCGGCGACCGGCAAGACGGTCATGATCTACGGCCAGACCGAGGTGACGCTCGACCTGATGAACGCGCGCAAGGCCGCCGGCCTCACCACGGTCTATCAGGCCGCCGAGGTCAAACCGCATGATTTCGACACCGATCATCCGCGCGTCACCTACACCAAGGACGGCGTCACGCACGAGATCGCCTGCGACTTCATCGCCGGCTGCGACGGATTCCACGGCGTCAGCCGCGCCAGCGTCAAACCCTCGGCGATCCAGACCTTTGAGCGGATCTATCCGTTCGGCTGGCTCGGAATTCTTTCGGAAACCCCGCCGGTCAGCCCTGAGCTGATCTATTCCAACCATGCGCGCGGCTTTGCGCTGTGCACCATGCGCTCGACCCACCGCAGCCGCTATTACGTGCAATGCCCGCTGGACGACCATATCGATCAATGGCCGGACGAGCGGTTCTGGGACGAACTGAAACGCCGCCTCGACCAGAAGGCGGTCGATGAACTCGTCACCGGACCGTCGATCGAAAAGAGCATCGCGCCACTGCGCAGCTTTGTCGCCGAGCCGATGCGGTTCGGAAAGATGTTCCTGGCCGGCGATGCCTCCCACATCGTGCCGCCGACCGGCGCCAAGGGACTGAACCTGGCCGCCAGCGACGTGCATTACCTCTCGAGCGCGCTGCGCGAATATTACGACGAGAAATCCAGTGCCGGGATCGACAATTATTCGGGACACGCGCTGACGCGGGTCTGGAAGGCGGTGCGCTTCTCGTGGTGGATGACGTCGATGCTGCACAAATTCCCCGATCAGGGCGAGTTCGGTGCGCGGATTCAGCTGGCCGAGCTGGAATACCTGGTCAGTTCGAAAGCCGCGTCGGCGTCGCTGTCGGAGAATTACGTGGGGTTGCCGTTGTAGCTCACTACCGTCATTGCCTGCGACAAACGCGAAGCGTTTGCGCAAGGGAGCGAAGCGACGAAGCAATCCATCTCTCCCCGGGGGGCGCCATGGATTGCTTCGCTTCGCTCGCAATGACGGGGAGGGATCGTCCTGCATTTCAAACACCCATGCGAATCCCGTTTAAAACTTTGTAGGCGGTGACTTCGCAGGCGCATTGCGTTCAATGACGAGAAACATCGTCAGCACGTGAGCCACACATGACCGCGACCGAAATCCCCGATGGTTTTGAGCTTCACACCCGCAAGAGCCCGCTCACCGAGCCGTGGGAGCCGCTCTATGCCAAGCGGACCGAGAAGGCCGTGATCATCGGGCTGCGACTTGCAAGACCGCACACCAACGGCCGCGGGCTGATCCATGGCGGGCTGATCGCGGCCCTCTCCGACAATGCAATGGGCTACAGCTGCGCGCAGGCGACAAACTGGACGACGTCGTTCGTGACGATCGGGCTCGCGGTCGACTTCATCGGCACCGCGGAGGTCGGGCAATGGCTCGCGATCGAGACCGAGGTGATCAAGACCGGCCGCACGATCTGCTTTGCGCAAAGCCTGATCAAGGCCGACGACGTCGTGATCGCGCGCGCCAATGCGACGTTCCGCGTGGTGCCGAAGAAGGAAGCAGCGGCCTGACTTCACCATCTCGTGTCCCGGGCGCGGTGCGGCGTTCTTCACGCCGCTCCGCAGAACCGGGACCCACGCGGAAGATGGGCCCCGGCTCTGCAGCGCACCGCAAGCGCGCTGCGCTGCGTCCGGGGCACGATAGTTATCCGAAATGCCAGTCGGCTATTTCGGTCACCAGATCGATGAATGTCCGCACCTTGGCCGACAGCAGCCGCGAGGTCGGATAGACGATGTGGATCGGCAGCGCCGGCTGCTCGAATTCCGCCAGCACGATACGGAGCCTTCCTGCTTTCAGTGAATCGGCGGCCTGATAGGCCAGCACCCGGGTCAGGCCGCCGCCCGCTTCCGCATACTGGATCGCGGCGTCGGCGCTGTTGGAGGTAAACCGCGGCGTGCTCGAGACGCGAATTTCGCGCTCCTCGGCGGCGAAGCGCCAGTCCGGCGCAGCGGTCATGGCGCCGAAATGGATGGTATCGTGCGTAGCGATCGCCTCCGGCGTCTTGGGCTCGCCGCGCCGCTTGAGATAATCCTTCGAGGCCACCACGATCCGCCGCATCTCGCCGACATGGCGCGCGACCAATGTCGAGTCCGGCAAATGGCCGATCCGCACCGCGAGATCGACGCCCTCCTCCACCAGATTGATCATGCGGTCCGACAGCCGAAGCTCCGCCGAGACGTCGGGATAGCGTTTCAGATAGGCCGTCATCACAGGGCTGACGTGAAGCCGGCCAAAACCGTTCGGGGCGGATACCGACAGCCGGCCGCCCGGCCTAGTGCGCTCGCCCTCGGCGGCGCTTTCGGCCTCCTCGACGTCGCTGAGGATCTGGCGGGCGCGCTCCAGGTAACGGGCGCCGATATCGGTGAGCGTCAGGGATCGCGTGGTCCGCTGCAGCAGCCGGGCGCCAAGACGATCCTCCAGCGCCGCGATCAGCCGCGTCACGCCTGATGGCGACAGCCCGAGCTTGCGCGCTGCGGGAGCAAAGCCCTGCAGATCGGCGACAGTGACAAAGGCCTGCATGGCGTCGATGCGGTCCATGCCATTATTTCATATATTGCAATAGTGTCATGTCAATCCGGATTATTGTTTTAATTTTTGGTGAGAGCATCTTAGCAACCAGCAGAGGCGCACCGCCGCCGCTGAACTTGGCAGGAGCAACTCCAATGTCAGACGTTCACACCTATTCCAGCGACGTCGCCTTCACCCCGGCGGTGAAGGCGGTGCAGGCCCGTAAGGGATCGCGCGACGCCTATGCCCGCGTCGAAGAAAACGGCGGCTGGCGCACCGAGATCGACGAGAACCTCGCGGGCTTCCTCGGCGAAACGAACAGTTTCTATTTCGCCACCGCCTCGGCCGCCGGCCACCCCTACATCCAGCATCGCGGCGGCCCGAAGGGCTTTGTCAAAATCATCGACAAGAACACGATCGCGTTCGCCGACTACAGCGGCAACCGGCAATACATTACGCAAGGCAATCTCTCGGAGAACCCGCAAGCGCATATCTTCGTGATGGACTATGCGCACCGCAGGCGCGTCAAGATCTGGGGCGAGGCGCGCGTCGTCGATGACGACCCCGCGCTGACGCAGGCGTTGATGCCGAAGGGGTATAAAGCGCGGCCCGAACAGGTGATCCTGTTCCGGATCTCGGCATGGGACACCAATTGTCCGCAGCACATTCCGCAAAAATTCGACGCCGGCGACGTCGCGACCGCCCTGGCCTCTCGCGACGCCCGGATCGCGGAGCTCGAGGCGGAACTGGCCGCATTGAAGGGCCAGCCTGCATCGGCGAATTAGTCAGTTCAATGAAAACTCGCCCGCTTCGTCTGCGGGCGAGTTCTCTTACGCGTCAGCCGATCAATAATAGCTGCGGCAAACGTTGATCACGCCGTAGGAGGTCACCCGCCAGCAGCCGTAGCCATGGGCGTGGTGGTAGTGGCCGTGATGGTGGTGGCCGTGGTGGTGATGGCCATGATGGTGATGCCCGTGGTGGTGATGGCCGTGGTGATGATGGCCGTGGCCATGGCCGCCGTGCCCGTGGCCACCGTGGCGCCCGCCGGCGAAAGCCGCGCTGGACAGCGAGGCAGTGCTCAGAGCGAGAACTGCAATCGCCGACACAATAAGTTTCTTGATCGTCATGGTCATTCTCCCGATTTGTGCAGCGCGAGTATCGCCTGCTGTGATCGGGAACGTAGGCCTGCTCAATGTCATGCGATGTGACGGAGATCACTCAGATCGCTGGGCGTGCCGGTCCCTGCCCGGCGCGCCGGAGATGCGTGAACGGACCCGACTACGCAGCCTCCTGCTGCAGCGGCGCCCAGCCGAATTCCGGATAATATTGCAGCATCATCCGGTCGACATAGGCGGTCAGGTTGCCGAACTTCTCGGTCTGCTGGCGCAGCGGAGATTCGAAGTACGGCGTCAGGATGCCGGCAATCGCACCGAAGGCGGTGGCATCGGTGCCGCAAGGCGTGTCGCCAAACAGATAGGGCTTGTCGCCGAGCTGAACCGACAGCGCAAACAGCGAACGGACCGCAAGATCGACATCCTCTTCCGGGGCGTGGCGGCCGAGACCGCTCAGCAAGTAGTTCTCCGCCACCCGGAACTGCGCATCCTCGCGCAGCTTCTCGCGCATGTGCTCCGGCGCGCCGTCGAAGAAGTGCGCCGGTCCCTTGGCGAAATTCTCGGTATCGACCCAGCGGGCGCCGACCAGTGCCCAATAGACGTGATGTTCGATCATCCGCTCGAACGCCCAGGCCTGCGCCCGCGCCTGCAAGCTCAGCGGCGCGTCGAAATCGAAGCCGTATTTGCCCTCGATATGGGCGCGGATGAAGGTGGAATCGGCGATGCTCTCGGCCTCGTCGACGATGTATGGCAGCTGCCCCTTGGGCGAGGCTGGCGGCATCGCCTTCTCCTTGCGATAGGCAAGTCCAGCCATCTTCAGCTGGACCTCGGTCTTGGTCACAAAGGGGCTGATTTCCGGCAAGCCAAAGCCGGTGCCGAAACCATAGAGCGTGATCATCCGAAAAACTCCTGATCTCCGTAAGAACGTGGGGAAAGCCTAGCGACGCCCTGCTGCCACCGTGGTGTCAGCAGCAGCAGTGCCGGCCATGACCTTCCTCTTCCTGCGACGCACGGCGTCGCCCGCGGGCCCAGGCAAGGAACTGCCCTTGCGCAAGGGCGCACATTGCGGTCAATGAGCGCCATGCCAGCTCGACCATCGCCCAGCGCAAATCTGACGTGACGCTGTGGATGGAAACCAGCTGTTCCAGGGCGAAGACCTGGCTATTCGCAAGACGCCGGCGGCTTTCCAGGGGACCGAATTGGCTGAAAATCGTCATGGACAAATTCCCTTCAGTTGAGGTGTTGTCCCGATATACAGACCCCCTGCTGCCAACATGCTGTCAGCATCGGCCAGGCGGACCTATGAAAAGTGCACTTGCGAAAAGCGACCAGAAAAGAGACTCGCCATGAGACGCGCCGACCGGCTGTTCCAGATCATTCAGGTGCTCCGGCGCACGCGAAAGCCGCTGACGGCGGACGCGATCGCGGCCGAACTCGAGACCTCGAAACGCACCATCTATCGCGACATCGCAACCCTGATCGAACAGCGCGTGCCGATCCGCGGCGAGGCCGGCATGGGCTACATCCTGGAGAAGGGTTTCGACCTGCCGCCGTTGATGCTGACGCCCGACGAGATCGAAGCCGCCGTGCTCGGCGCGCAATGGGTCGTGGGTCATGCCGATCCCGTGCTGGCACGCGCCGCGCAGGACCTGATGGCGAAGATCGCCGACACGGTCCCGGAACGGTTGCGGCCTTTCGTGCTCGAACCTGCAAGCCGGGCGCGGTCGGTCTGGAACCGGGAACCGGACCGTATCGACATGGTGCGGACACGCGCCCAGATTCACGAGGGCAAGAAGATCACCCTGGACTATCGCGACGAACATGGCCGCGAGAGCAAGCGAACGATCTGGCCGATTGCGATCGGCTATCACGAGGCGGTGCGGATCATGGCGGCGTGGTGCGAGCTGCGGAAGGATTTTCGCAGCTTTCGCACCGACCGGGTCGTCGACGCGGTGTATCACGACGAGAAATATCCGGAGCGGCGCGATTTGCTGCGGGCGAAATGGCGGCGCAGCCTGGTCTGGGAAGCCCCGAAGGATACATAGTGTCGTTCCGGGCGACACGTAGTGTCGAACCCGGAACCTCGAGATTCCCCGATGTGCAATGGCACATCTGAGGTTCGCGCGAAGACGCGTGCCCGGAATGACGGAGCGTGTCACTGGCCGGACGCTTCATTCCGCGCTAAACGGCAGCATGGATGAAGCCGGATCAACATCTGCCAGCGAAAGCCCCTGCCAGGCCTGCGGCGCTTGCTGCAGCTATTCGCGGAACTGGCCGCGCTTCACGATCGAGGACGACGCCGACCTCGACCTGATCCCGGAAAAATTCGTCAACGATCGGCTGTCGGGAATGCGCTGCGACGGCGACCGCTGTTCGGCGTTGTCAGGCAAGGTCGGCGAGGCGACGGCGTGCACCATCTATGCGGTGCGGCCCGAGGTATGCCGAACCTGCATGCCCGGCGATCCCGAATGCGCGATGGCGCGGAAGCGGCATGGGCTGGCGGTGTTGGTGTAGCCCCACCGCTGTCGTCCCGGCGAAAGGCCGGGACCCATAGCCACGATGCTTGTTGTTGAAAAGTCTCTACCCGCTTGCCGCATCACAACGGCCGCGGCGTGGGTCCCGGCCTTCGCCGGGACGACGTGCGGAAAAACTTAAGCCGGCACCGCTTCGGCGAGGTCTTCGTCGTCGAGATCTTCAATCGGAGCGAAGGTGGAGAGCGGCTTGGTCGAGAGCGTGATCGGCTTGCGGTTGCCGTAGGACGACGAGGGCGTGGAGCGCGCGGCCGGTTCGCGGGACAGCGCGTAGAGAGTCGAGCCGACGCGCCCGCCCAGGGAGATCAGCTCGCGCTCGGTGCAGCTGGCAGCAATGGCGAGGGCCAGCGAGTGCAGGTGGCTGCGACGGTAGCAGAACAGCGCCAGCATGGCGCGCGTCTCGGAGGAGACACTCTCCACCAGAAGCGGCAGCCCGTTGGCGTTGGCGCGGTACATCTCGCCGAGCAACTCGTCCCTAACGGGGCAGAAATCGTTCTCGAAGGCGTCGCGGCTTGAAAACATTGCGGTTCTCCCTATGCGGAAGATGCAGTGCAATACTCTAACGAAAGGTTAACCACCCGTACCAGTAGTGTTCCGGTGCTCTTGCCAGTTTCGACCAAATCGGATCGGCGCGGCCGGTGATTCGCCTGGCGCGAATGGCGCCTAAATCCCTGCCGCCACGGGCTGGCCGGCGGTCACGTGCAGACCAGGGCAGGCTATGCGTGAGGGAGGCTCGTGCCTATCCGGAATACTCCGGTCCGATTCTTGTTTTGACGCGTTTTCTTACGCGAACCGGTATCCACTTCGCTGGAAAACGCTCTGACCGGATCAGTTCGCGGCCATGTAGATCGCCAGGCCGAAGCCGGTCAGATGGTGCAGCGCCTGGTCGACGCCGATCAGCGTCCAGAACCAGGGATGCTCGTTCTCCAACGTCACCCCGAAGGACGATGCGCAGATCCCCTTGATGCGGTCGATCGTGAGGTGAATGGCGAAATCGATGAAGGCGACGAACCAGAACCGCGGCGCGACCACCATGATCAGCAGCAACGATGTCACGAGATGCACCGAGCAGTGCGCCAGCAACGGCATCGCCCAGCCGGTCTTCTGGTCCTTGCCGATCGCCATCCAGGACGTCTGAAAAATGAAGTCGGCAATGATGTGCTTCACCGTAAGAAGCAACATCCATCCTATCAGCGCACCAACCGGGACCGACGACGACATGGAAGGAAACAACAAAGCTGACGCCCTTTGCTGGGACTAACGAGGTGGCAATAAAACCGGGGGTCTAGGCTGTCAGCGAATTTTCTTCTCGAACCCGGACGTGAACGTTGCCGTTATTTATGGCACCTCCCGGACCGGAATGCACCTGTGAGTGGCTGGAAAAAAGCGTGGTGTGGCCCAACGGCGATACTGCGGCATCGGCGCGCAGCTTTGCGCGGGTAAGGTTACCCGCGGGGGGCGATTTGCAATCCGGCGGGGGCAGGATATCATTGCCGTGCAGGAAATTGTCGTTCGTTTCTAGGTATTTACGAATTCATTTGGATGGCCTCCGACGCCAATTTGGCGGCGGGATGTCCTCCGACCGGGTATAGCCATGAGTGCTGAGGCCCCAACACCAAAACCCGGTATGCCACGGCGCCTGCGTATGCCGGTCGTCAAGAGCAACCGCTCCCAGATCGTGCTGTTTTCGATCCTGACCCTGATTCTCACCGCCGCAACGATGTGGGGCGGCCGGGCTTTGCTGCGAAATTCGGAGACGCTGGTCTTTGCCGTCGGCGAAGCCAATGGGCCCGAGGCGCGCTTTGCGGCCCGGCTTGCCGCCGTCCTGAAGAACAATTCGTCGCGGCTGCACCTCAAGATCGTGCCCAACGCCGACAACGCCAAGGCGGTCGCCCAGTTCGACCGCAAGGAAGCCAACCTGGCGATTTTGCGCACCGACGCGAAAATCCCGTCCCGGGCGCGCGCGGTTGCGATCCTTGAACACGACCTGCTGCTGCTGATCAGTCCCGCCGGCAAAAAGATCAAGACCGTCACCGAACTGAAGAAAAAGAGGATCGCCGTCGTCGCCGACCGCGAGAGCAGCGTCACGCTGATCCGGAACATGCTCGAGCTTTCCGAGCAGCCGGAAGCAGCGGCGCGAATCCAGATGGCACCGCCGGGGTCGACCTTCGACAGGTTGTTCGCGTCGGGCTTCGGCGCCGTGGTCGCGGTCGTCCATGCCTCGAAGGTCGTGAAGGACAGGAGTTACGAGCAACATGCCAGGCGCGGCGGCTTCACGCTGAACGCGATCGACGCCGCGAAGGCGATCACCCGGAAACATCCTGCCCTTTCGGAGGAAACGGTCACGACCGGCATGCTGTCGGCATCGCCGACGCTGCCCGAGGAAGATATCGAGACCATCGGGCTGCAATGGCTGCTGGTCGCGCAGTCAAATCTGTCGACGACAACCGTCAGCGACCTCGCGCGCATCATCTACGAGAACAAGGCCGAACTCGCGCTCGACGGCGGCTTCGCCTCCAGGATCGAACCGGCCGCGACCGACAAGGATGCCTTCATCGTCGCGCATCCCGGCGCTACCGAATACATCAACGACGAGATCAAGTCGTTCGTGGAGCGCTACAGTGACCTGATGTATGTTGCCATCGCGGCGCTCGGCATCATCGGCTCGCTGTTCGCCACCATCTACACCAAGGTCACACGCGTCGCGCCCGAAAAGGCCAGCCAGCTGGCCACCGCCATTCTCGATATCGGGCAGCGGATGGCGGATGCCAAATCCCTCGACCAACTCGACGAGTTGCAGGACCAACTTGAAGCCATTCTTCGGCGTGTGGTGATAGGGCTGCGCGACGGCACCATCTCCAGCGACGGGCTGGACACGTTCAAGCTCGGCTATGAATTCGTGCGCGACGAAATCGGCATGCGCCGCGATCACCTGAAGCGGCACCCGCCGCCCCAGGACGACAAGGTGGTAGCCGTGAAGACCGCGCAAAGCGCGTGACTTTAGCCAAGCAGAGATTAGATCGAAGTGCATCCACGACGGAGCAGCGCTCCCTCTCCCGCTCTTGCGGGGGAGGCGTAGGCGGCCTACGGCCGCCGTCCTTGAGCTTAAGAACGCCGATTGCGTAGCATCGGCTATGGGTGGGGGTGCCGCCACGAGTCAGACTGTTCGTGTGGAGAGAGTTTCCCCCACCCGGATCGCATCTGCCGATGCGATCCGACCTAAGAGCGAGCTTCGCTCGTCTCGACCCCCGCAAGAGCGGGAGAAGTGAAGCGAGTCACCCCGCAGCGGCGTTCGAGCCGCTGGCCGGGACCCGCGCCCTGATTTCCTCGATCTTGCGCTTGAGCGCGGCCTGCCGCGGATCGGGCAGCGCCGCCGCGCGCGCTTCCGCTACCGCTCCGGCCAGATCCGATAGCGCCAGCACGCCGTCGAAGGTCGGCTTGGCCAGGCCGTCGATGATCGCGTTCCAGTCCGCCATGCCCTGACGGTAGACGTCGCCATAGCCCTCGATCATGGTCGCGGTCTGCACGATTTCGGAAGCCGCGGCCGGCTGTTTGTCCAGGCTGCGGCTAATCATGTGCAGCCAGCGTTCGACCCACAGCCGCTCCTTGGCGTAACGCACCGAATAGCGCCGCCACCGCTTCAGCCCGGCTTCAATCTTGAGGCGGCGAACGCCGAGACGGCTTGCCGCGCTGAAACGCATGGAAATCCGCTTGTGCGCCCACCCCGCCCAGTTAAGCACATCGATCAGATATTCCGCGATAATGGCGGGGAGCGCGCTGACCAGTTCGTCGACCCGGAACTTCCTGATATCGACGACCGGATTGTAGTTCCCGCCGGACCCCTCGTTGAATTCGGCAAGCTTGAGCTGCGCGATCCGGATCGGATCCTGATAGCTCATGCGCACCGCCATCAGCCGCGCGATCTCGACCAGCATCGCATCATCGACCCCGTTGCGGCCGACGAACCGCCGCAACCGGTCGACGTAAAGCTGCGCGTAGCTGGTGCTTTGATATTCGATCAGGAGGTGGATGGCATCGCTTGCAACTGCGGTGACAGCCTCCGGCAGACCTTCGGGAAGAAACGGCGGGGTGTCGTCCTCTTCACCGATGAAATCGGCGAACAGATAACGGAGCGACGACAGGAAACCGCGGTCTGACACTCCCTTGGCTCCGGCCTCTATGCGGGTTTCGGCCCGGCGGCAGATGCCGCCGTTTGCTGGGCGAGCTGGTGCTGCAGCGTCTCGAGGTTCTGAAACAACCGGGCGCTGGCGAGGCGAAGGAAGTAAAAGCCGAACGCCGGGTTTTGAACGTAGAGTTCCTCGACCTTGCTGTAGCTGACGCTCAGCACGAGGCCGGCCTCGACGCATTCCAGCGACTGGGTGCGCGTGTTCGACGGCGACAGCATGCCAAGCTCACCGACGATGGCGCCGACCGGCAAGACGATGCCGGACTCGACCAGCTTGAACTTGCCGCTGACGATGTAGAGCATGTCTTCGGCCTTCTCGTCCTTGTAGAACAGCATCTCCCCGGCCGCGCAATCGCGCTCGGTCATGAACGGCTTCAGCCAATCCATCGACAGGTCGCTGTTGACCGATTTTTTCACGTCGCGCACGAGCTGCAGCATCTGGTGCAGCCGCCAGGAATTGACCAGCAGCATCGCCGCCTGCACCACCATGACCAGATAATTACGGGACGGAATGGCGGTCAGGAACAGGGCGATGTTGGCGAGAATGCCGAACACCCGCAAAGGAATCATGGTCCGCATCGTGGTGGTGGCGATCACGAAGATCGACGCGAAGAGCATGCCGGCGGTGCCGGCGTGTTGTTCCAAATGAGACGGATCCATTGGAGGCCAACCAATTTTTCAGGGAGTGAATTTTTTCGCGATTTTATTGCAGTGCCGCTATCGTAAAGGCCGCAGGCTATTTTCGATATGCGGGGAAAAAACGACGATTTGTCGGGATTCGACAAAATTCACCCCCCGCCCGGGCTTGCCGCGCAGCCGCGCCGGCGGGCATTTCGACGCGATATCGCGGTTTGCCGGCCGTCGTTGACGGCCTTCCCTGCGGCGGGCACTTTCGGCAGCACCACGCGGCCGTCGAAGCTGTTGGTGCTTGACCTCGTCGATTTTCGCCTGCTGATGGCACGGCATCCTGACCTCGCCCGGGTCATCGACGCCGAGGCCAAACGGCGTGCGCAAGAACAAACAAGAGCACAAGTAAATAACAAGAATGGAGAACGAGATGCCCAATTCAGCCGCGGCGGCGAGCTCGCCGGTCCTCGACATCAGCGGCGCGCGCGCCACCATCCGCCTCAACCGGCCGAAGCATCTGAACCGGCTGCAGAGCGAGGATCTCGGCGAACTGGTGAAACTGTTCGACCGGATCGAGGCCGATCCTGGCATCCGGGTGCTGGTGCTGACCGGCACCGGCCGCGCCTTCTCGGCCGGCTACGATCTCAATTCGGTCGCCGACCGCGCCGTCAGCGCCCAGGAAGAGCAGAGCGCGGGCTCCGCGTTCGAGGTGGTGGTCAACCGCCTGGAAGATCTCGGGGTGCCGACGATCTGCCGGCTCAATGGCGGCGTCTATGGCGGCTCGACCGATCTGGCACTGGCCTGCGATTTCCGCATCGGCGTCGATACGGCTGAAATGTTCATGCCGGCGGCGCGGCTCGGCCTGCATTACTACAAGAGCGGCATCGAGCGTTACGTGACGCGCCTTGGCGTCGACAATGCCAAGAAATTGTTTCTGACGGCGGAGAAGATCTCGGCGCCCGAGATGCTGCGGATCGGCTATCTCACCGCGATGGTGCCGATGGAGATGCTTGACGAGGAAGTCGGCAAGCTTGCGGACATCCTCGCCGGCAACGCACCTGTCGCGATGCGCGGCATGAAACGTGCCATTAACGAATTCGCCCGTGGCAAGCTCGACGAGGCCGCCGCGAACCAGCGCCACCGCGAGAGCATGCGCGGCAACGAGATCAAGGAAGGCATCAAGGCATTCGCGGAAAAGAGGGCGCCGCGGTTTTGAACTTTTCCCTTCTCCCCTTGTGGGAGAAGGTGGCATAGGCGGCCTTCGGCCGCCGTTCTTAGAACGCCGATGCTCTGCATCGGCTATGGCGCCGGATGAGGGGTCTCTATCCGCATCTCGAAATCTTACCGTGAGGAGAGAACCCCTCACCCGTCTTCGCTTCGCGAAGCCGATGCAAAGCATCGGCGTTCTATTTTAGGACGGCGGCCGGAGGCCGCCTATGCCTCTCCCACAAGGGGAGAGGGAAGGAAGTCCCACGAAACACTCCTGAAACACGATTCTCCAGAACCGGCGTGAACGAATATTCACGTCGCGCCGACGAAGGTGCAGGGACGAACAACGGCCCCCGCGCCATACAAACTGGAGAATACGATGCTTCGCAAGGTCACCCTCGGACTGATCGCCGCCACCGCCCTCACCTTCGCCGCTGCTGCGCCCGCCGCCGCCGGCCCCTTCCATCATCACCACCACCACGGCTATTGGGGCCATGGTTTTGGCCTTGGCTTCGGCGGCGTCTACCTCAACACCGGCTACGGCTACAACGACTGCATCCAGCAGCGCTGGGTCGAAACCCGTCGCGGCCTGCGCCTGCGCACCGTCAATGTCTGCGCCTACTGATCTCGTCTGAATTCAGATAGCGAAAAGCCCCGGCCGCCATTGGCGATCGGGGCTTTTCCTGTGCGCGCTATCTCCGCGCAAACGCTCACGCGTTTGTCGCGCTAGGTGTTCTATTCGTCGAAGAAGGTGACGGTATCGGCCACGCTTGCGCGCGAGGTCCGGTAGCTGTTGACCTTGTGCGCATTGTCGGCAAAGCCGAACGAAATGCCGCAGACCACGCGCCGGTCATCGGCGAGATTGAAGTGACGGCGGATCAGCCCGGAATGCCGCGCTAATGCTGCCTGCGGAATGGTGCCGAGACCGAGCGCCTGCGCCGCCAGCGTGAAATTGCCGACATAGGCGCCGCAATCGACCGCGCCGTAAACTCCGAGCGGCTCGTCGGTGTGAATGACAGCGACATGCGGCGCGCCGAAGAAATTGTAATTCTCCAGCGCCTGTTTGGCATAGGCCATCTTGTCGCCTCTGGTGATCCCGAGCGTGTTGTAGAGCTGAAAGCCGCTCTCGCGCCGGCGCTCGAGATAGACGCCGAGATATTCACGCGGCGGCGTGAAATCATGGTCGTCCTTGGCGCCCGACGAAGCCTCGGCATAGATCGCCTTGCGAAACCGCTCCTTGGCTTCGCCGCTCGCGATCAGCACCTGCCATGGCTGGCTGTTGCACCATGACGCGGTGCGTTGCGACACGGTGAGAATATGCTCGATGGTCTCGCGCGGCACCTCGCGCGGAAGGAAGGCGCGCACCGAATAGCGCTCGCCGAGCAACTCTTCGAGCACGCCGATGCGATCTTCGCTGGCGTAGCGCGCCTTCGGCGCTTTTGCATCCATGGTCATCGCCCTTTGGTCGGGATCTTGTTGAACGGCACGTCCTTGTCGACACGGATATCGCCGGGCAGGCCGAGCACGCGCTCGGCGATGATGTTGCGCAGGATTTCGTCGGTACCGCCGGCGATACGCATCGACGGCGAAGAGAGCAGCATCTGCTGGAACTGGCCGCTTGCGGCTTCCTCGTCGGCGCCGGTCAACGCACCGGCCGCACCCTCCAGGTCCATCGCATAGGTCGCGATGTCCTGCAGCATCGTGCCCGACACCAGCTTGCCGATCGAGTTCTCCGGTCCGGGACGTTCGCCCTTCGACAGCGACGAGATCGCGCGGTAGCTGGTGTATTTCAGCCCGCTGGCCTTTACCGCCCAACTCGCCAGCTTGGAGCGTGTGGCGGGATCGTCGATCGCAAGCCCGTCTTCCGTCATCAGGTTGGAGCAGAACTCGAACATTTCGGGGAAGCCGGTCGCCAGCCGCGAGCCGATCGACATGCGCTCGTTCATCAGCGTGGTCAGCGAGACGTTCCAGCCGTCACCGACCGCGCCGAGACGCTGGCTGTCCGGGATCACCACATCGGTGAAATACACCTCGTTGAACTCCTGCATGCCGTTGGCCTGCTTAATGGGGCGCACCTCGACGCCCTTGCTCTTCATGTCGAGGAAGAACATCGTCAGGCCCTTGTGCTTGGGCACGTTGGGATCGGTGCGGGTGATCAACAGACCGTAGTCGGAATAATGCGCGCCCGAGGTCCAGATCTTCTGGCCGTTGATGATCCAGTCGTCGCCCTTCTTCTCGGCACGGGTGCGCAGGCCCGCGACGTCGGAACCACCGGCCGGCTCGGAGAACAGCTGACACCAGATATGTTCGCCGGACGCAAGCTTCGGCAGATAATGGCGCTTGTGCTCCTCGCTGCCGAACGCCATCACGGTCGGGCCGCACATGCCCTCACCGATCTGGAACGGCTGCGTCAGCTTGCCGTAGACGCCCTCTTCCTGCTGCCAGATCACTTTCTCGATCGGCGTGGCGCCACGGCCGCCATACTCCTTCGGCCAGTGCAGACAGGCCCAGCCGCCTTCGGCCTTCTTCTTCTGCCAGGCCTTGCCGACATCGACGATTTCTTCCTTCTCCAGCCGGATGCGGCCGAGCGAGGATTTGGAAAGCTCCGCCTCGTATTTCTTCGGCGCGTTGGCCTCCATCCATTTGCGGGCGGTGGCGCGAAATTCGGCTTCCTGCGGGGTATCGTCGAAGTTCATTGGCGGACCTCTTTTTCTTCGTAGGGTGGGTTAGCCGAAGGCGTAACCCACCAGCTCTATCAAGCTTCGTTGCTGGCAATGGTGGGTTACGCTTCGCTAACCCACCCTACTATTCTTGTTACGCTCTTCCCTTGGTCGGAATCTTGTTGAACGGCACGTCCTTGTCGACCCTGATGTCGCCGGGCAGGCCAAGCACGCGTTCGGCAATGATGTTGCGCATGATCTCGTCGGTGCCGCCCTCGACGCGGGTGCCCGGCGCACGCAGCAGCATGGCCTGGAATTTTCCGGCGACCTCCGCATCCTCCGGCCCGCTCAGCGCGCCGGCAGCGCCCTGCAAATCGAGCGCATACATCGCAACTTCCTGCACCATCGAGCCCGCCACCAGCTTGCCGATAGAGTTTTCGGGTCCCGGGCGATCGCCCTTCGACAGCGCCGAGATCGCGCGCATGCTGGTGTATTTCAGCCCGCTCGCCTTCACCGCATAGTTCGCCAGCCTGGATCGCACATTTCGGTCCTCGATCGCGGGACCGTCGTCGAGCATCAGGCTGTTGCAGAAATCGAACAGCTCCGGAAAACCGGTGGAAACGCCGGCGCCGATCGACATGCGCTCGTTCATCAGCGTGGTCAGCGAGACGTTCCAGCCGTCATTGACGGCGCCAAGCCGCTGCGAATCCGGGATCTTCACGTCGGTGAAATAGACCTCGTTGAAGTCAGACTGCCCGCTGGCCTGCTTGATGGGTCGCACCTCGACGCCCGGGCTCTTCATGTCCAGGAAGAACATGGTGAGGCCCTTGTGCTTTGCCACATTGGGATCGGTGCGGGTCAGCAGGATGCCGTAGTCCGAATAATGCGCGCCTGATGTCCAGATCTTCTGGCCGTTGATGATCCAGTCATCGCCCTTCTTTTCGGCCCGGGTGCGGAGGCCCGCGACGTCGGAACCGCCGGCGGGCTCGGAGAACAGCTGACACCAGACCTTCTCGCCCGAGGCCAGCGGCGGCAGGTACTTCCGCTTCTCCTCTTCGCCGGCGAACGCCATCATGGTCGGCCCGCACATGCCGTGGCCGATGATGAACATGCCGCTGAGCTTGCCGAACGGGCCTTCCTCCTGCTGCCAGATCACGCGTTCGATCGGCGACGAGCCGCGGCCGCCATATTCCTTTGGCCAGTGCAGGCAGGCCCAGCCGGCGTCGGCTTTTTTCTTCTGCCAGGCCTTGGCGACCTCGAGGATGTTGGCGCCCTTGAGCACGGTGCGGCCGAGCGAGGATTTGCGCAGTTCTTCCTCGTACTGCTTCGGTGCATTGGCCCCGATCCAGGCCTTCGCCTCGGCGCGGAACGCGGCCTCCTGCGGGGTGTCATCGAAGTTCATGGTTCAATCCTCGGTATCCGCTTCGTAGGATGGGTCGAGCGCAGCGAAACCCATCATCTTTCCTGCCGTGTGGTGATGGGTTTCGCTAACGCTCTACCCATCCTACGGACCAATCTTAAGCCGCGTTCTTCTTGCGCATGCGGTCGATCAGCTGGTCTTCCCAATAGGACAGACTGCCGAGCGTCACCGCGGTCGCGTTGGCGCGGCGGTAGTACATGTGGCAGTCGAACTCCCAGGTGAAACCCATGCCGCCATGGACCTGGATGTTGTTCTTGGAGCAGTGCTGGAACGCCTGCGTCGCGCTGATGCGGGCAGCGGCGGCCGCTTCCGGCAATTCCGAGGCGTTGGTCGAGAGCGCCCAGGCGCCGTAATAACAATTCGAACGCGCCAGCGTCGCCGAGACATACATGTCGGCGAGGATGTGCTTGACCGCCTGGAACGAGCCGATCGGCCGGCCGAAGGCGATACGATCGAGCGCGTAGTCGCGGCCCATTTCCAGCGCGCGGTCGGAACCGCCGACCTGCTCGAACGCCATCAGGACCGCGGCGCGGTCGAGCACCTGCGTTAGAATGCCCCAGCCTTCACCGGCGGCGCCGAGCGGCTCGGCCTTGCAGTTCTTGAAGGTCAGTTCGGCCTGGCCGTGGGTCGGATCGATATTGGTCAGCGATCTGACCTCGACGCCGCCGGCCTTGAGGTCGACCAGGAACAGCGAGATATCCGCATCGCGGCCGGTCGAACCCGTGCGCGCGGCGACGACGGCGAAATCGGCGATGGCGCCATCCGGCACCGGCTTCTTGACGCCGCTCAGCGTACCGCCGGAGGCCGACAACTTGATCGCCTGCGGCGACGGGTTGCCCTTGCCTTCGAACAGCGCCAGCGTGCCGATCACGTCACCGGAGGCGATCTTCGGCAGCCATTTCTGCTTCTGCGCGTCGCTGCCCGCGAGCAGCAACGCTTCGGCGGCGAGGTACACCGTCGAGGAGAACGGCACCGGCGCCAGCGCGCGGCCCATTTCCTCGGCGATCACGCAGAGTTCGAGATGACCGGCGCCGGCGCCGCCAAACTCTTCCGGGATCGCAACACCGAGAAAGCCCATCTCGGCGAGGCCCTTCCACAAGGCCTTGTCGTAGGTCGCCTTGCCGTCCAGCACCTCACGCACCGCTTTCGGCGGGCACTTCTCGGCGAGGAATTTTCTCGCCGCGTCGCGCATCTGCTTTTGTTCGTCGGAGAAATCGAAATTCATGGCGTGTTACTCGGGTTGATGATGGCTCTGTAGGATGGGTGGAGCGAAGCGATACCCATCAATGGTCTTGGTTCGGATGATGGGTTTCGCTGCGCTCTACCCATCCTACGATCAGTTCAAAATGATCACGTCGTCTCCCGGCTTGTCGGCATAAAGCCTCTCCACCAGCGCGGCGCGGCGCTCTAAGCCGGCGCGCTGGTTGATGTAGCCCTTGTCGGTGAGTTCGTTGCCGTCGATGGAGGGCGGCTCCGCCATCAGCATGGCGCGGGCGATCCGCATGCTGCTGCCGGTGCAGGACGCGTTGTGCGCTTCCAGCCCGTGCTTGACGCAAGCGATCACCTCGGGATGCCCAACCACATCTTCAAACGTCGCGTCGGGATTGCCGACGAGTTGCCGGCAGGCGTGCAAATTGGGCCAGGCCAGCAGCCCGATGAATTCGCGGTCCTGTCCCGCGACCAGCGCGTCATGCACCGCAGGGGTCGCGGCGGCGATGGCGTCGGTCCGTAGCGAGCCGACGTGAACAAAAGTGCCGGTGGTGAGCTTGAAGTCCTCGACCACGCGGCCGGCGAAGATGATGCCCTGCAGCGGATCGTTGTCATCGACGAACACACCAGCATCGCCGATGCAGTAAAAGCCTTCCTCGTCGAACATCTTCTTCGTCAGATCGGGCTGGCCGAAATAGCCGGGGGTGACGTTGATGCCGCGCAGCCGCAACTCATATTTCGAGCCGCATGGCACCATTTTCAGCTCGACGCCGGGGAACGGCAGCCCGATCAAGCCGACGCGCTCGGTGTCCCAATAGGTGCCGGTGGAGGTCGGCGCGGTCTCGGTCGAGCCCCAGCCGGTATAGAACACGATGCGCTCGCCTGATGTCTTCACCGCCAGCGCCTGCATGCGGTCATAGAGATCGTCGGGCAGCCGCGCGCCGCCATAGGCCATGACGGTCAAATTCTTGAAGAAGCTGCGGCACAGCGCGTCATCCTTTTCCATCGCCGCCGCCAGCGCCGCATACCCCGCAGGCACGTTGGCGTAATAGGTCGGCGACACCTCGTGCAGATTGCGAAGCGTCTCCTCGAACTGGCCCGGCATCGGCCTTCCGTCGTCGATATAGAGCGTGCCGCCATCGACCAGGATCGGATGGAATGCGGCGTTGCCGCCCATGGTGTGATTCCACGGCATCCAGTCCAGCATGGTCGCGATCGGCCCGTTCGGATCGCGCGGCCGCACCTGCATCATCATCGCCGCATTGGCGCACATCATCTCCTGGGTGTTGATGACGGCCTTGGGCATGCCGGTCGAGCCCGAGGTGAACAGCAGTTTTCCAATCGTATTCGGCGTGATTTGTGCGATCGACTCTTCCACTGCCTTCGTCACCGGCGTCGCCGCAAGATCGGCATAGGAGACGCTCTTGATGCCCTCGCAGGGACGCAGCACATGCACGACGGTGACGCCGGTGAGGTCGATAGCTCTAAGCGCCTTCTCGAAGGTCGGACCGTCCTGCACCATCACGACCGCAGGCTTGATCAGGTTGAAGAGATATTTGAGCTTGAGGTGATCCTGGCTCATCAGCGAATAGGCGGGCGAAACCGGCGCCGCCGGCAGGCGCGCCTGCATCGCGGCCTGCGTCATCAGCGCGTGCTCGATCGAATTACCTGACAGAATGGTGACGGGGCGGCCATCTGCAACGCCGAGGTTGAGCAGGCCCTGCGTCAGCCCATCGACGGTGCGCTTGGCTTCGCCGTAGGAAACTTTCCGCCATTGCCGTTCCGCGCCGCCGCGTTGCGCCAGCCAGATGCGATCGGGCGCTTGCTTTGCCCATTTCGCCAGCGAGGCCGGAATGTGCTTCTGGTAAGACTGCAGCGGAATGCGCGACTTCAGAACGATGACGCCATCCGGACGGCGCTCGACGTCGATGTCGCGCGGCAGCCATTCGATCTTGCGAAAGCCGGGTTTTGTGAGCACCGCGGCGGCATTCCCACTCATTATTGCGTCTCCCGGAATTCTATCCTTTGCGGATCTTATTCTAGCGTTTGATATAGACAGGCTTTCGCTTTTCAAGGAAGGCCCTGATGCCTTCGCTGAATTCTTCCGAGCGGCTGCACAGCACCTGATTGCGGTCTTCCATCGCGATCACGGCTTCGATCGAGCCGGCGTCGACGCTCATGTTGAGGCATTCCTTGGAGAGCCGGAGGCCCACCGGCGAGGCCGTCATCATCGCCTCGACATAAGGTTCCGCTGCCGCATCGAGCGCGCCTTCCTCGACCACTTCCGACACGAGCCCAACCGCGAGCGCGCGCTCCGCGCCGATGAAGCGTCCGGTGAGGATCAGTTCCGACGCCACGGAGACGCCAACCAGCCGCGGCAGGAAGTAACTCGTGCCGATATCGCAGCCGCCGAGGCCGAGCTTGATGAAGGCGCAGTTCATCCGCGCCGATCTGGTGGCGATGCGAATATCCGCCGCCAGCGCCAGCGCGAAACCGCCGCCGGCCGCGGCGCCCTGCACCAGCGCGATGATCGGCTGCGGGCAACGCCGCATCAGCATCACGATGTCGGCGATCCGGCGCTGCGAATCCAGCGACTCGGTGACGCCGGGAGGCTCCTGCTGCCCGGCGCGGCGTTTCATCGCGTGTTTGAGATCGAGCCCGGCGCAGAAATTCTCGCCGGCGCCCTTCAGCACCACCACGCGCGTGGTGCGGTTGCGCTGCAGGCCTTCGAAATGGGCATTCAACGCATCGATCATGTCGGGGTTGAGCGCGTTGAGGTTTTCAGGGCGATTGAGCGTCACCCGGTCGACCCCGTCGTGGTGTTCGATCAGCAGCGGTTGAGTCACGTTGTACTCCTGCATCCGCGAGCGCGGCGCCAGTTGCTGCGCCCTCTCCCCTTGTGGGAGAGGGCATCTCAGGCATTGGCCGTGCATTCGATGCGGTGAGGGGTTGGCTCCGCAATCGAACTTTCTCTGCGGATAGAACCCCTCATCCGGCGCTTCGCGCCACCTTCTCCCACAAGGGGAGAAGGAAGAATGCCTACCGCGGCGCCATGCGGATGGCGCCGTCGAGGCGGATGGTTTCGCCGTTGAGCATCGGGTTCTCGACGATGTGGACCGCGAGGTTGCCGTACTCGGAAGCATCGCCAAGACGTGCCGGATGCGGCACCTGCGCGCCGAGGCTCTTTCGTGCTTCCTCGTTCAATCCCATCAGCAGCGGCGTCAGGAACAGGCCCGGCGCGATGGTGTTGACGCGGATCTTGAGGCTGGCGAGATCGCGCGCGGCCGGCAGCGTGAGGCCGACGACGCCGCCCTTCGACGCCGAATAGGCGATCTGGCCGATCTGGCCTTCATAGGCCGCGACGCTGGCGGTGTTGATGGCGACGCCGCGCTCTTCGCCGATCGGGGGCGCGGTGGCGAGCCGTTCGGCGAACAGGCGCAGCACGTTGAAGGTGCCGATCAGGTTGACGTTGATGATGCGGACGAATTTGGCCAGCGGATAGACGCCGTCCTTGCCGACGGTACGCTGCGAGCCGCCGATGCCGGCGCAGTTCATCAGCACGCGCGCGATGCCGTGCGCGGCTTCGGCCTTGGCGATCGCAGCCTTGATCGCTTCCTCGTCGGTGACGTCGGCATGCAGGGCGACGCCCTTCACTTCGGCGGCGACTGCTTCGGCGTTTTCCTTGTTCTGGTCGATCACGCCGATTTTCGCGCCCTTGGCGGCCATGGCGCGGGCGGTAGCGGCACCGAGTCCGGAGCCACCGCCGGTGATGAGAACGGCAACGTCTTGTAACTGCATGGTAACAACCTTTCCTTCCTTGTGCGTTTCTTCTCTAGATGGCGAATGGCGAATGGCGAGTAGCGAATGGATGATGAACCATTCGCTATTCGCTATTCGCTACTCGCCCATTCAACATTCCGCCGCAGATCAGCGCTTCCATGTGCTTGATGTATTGGCGGCAGACTTCGTCGGTCACCGGACCGACGCCGGTCGCGCGCGACATCGCGTGGCGGCCGAAGAACAGGTGATCGCAGGCGCCGACCAGGCTGGTGTAAAACATCACGGGATCGATGTTGCGGAACTCGCCCGCCTTGATGCCTTCGGCGAGCAGCCGCCGCTGGAAATCCAGCAAGGGCGCGACGAAGAATTTTGAAACCTCGTCGGCCGCTTCCGTGCTGCTTTCATGCAGCAGATAGTGGATCAGCCGGTTCATGTACGGGAATTGGTAATAGGCGCGGATGATGCCGCCGATATGCAGCTTGAGTTTGGCGGTCGGCGAGATCGGCTGGCTGATCAGATATTCGAGCTGCGACATTTCGGTTGCGGCATCGCGCGCCAACAGCGCCAGCAACAGGCCGTCCTTGTTGCCGAAATGATATTTCACCAAAGCGGCGTTGACGCCGGATTTCTGTGCGATGTCTGACAGTGACACCTCGATCGAGGCGCGCTCGATCATCAACTCGCTTGCCGCCACGAGCAGCTTCTCGGCGGTGGAGTTTTTGCCGGCCGTAAGTTTGGTCGGTATGCTGGTATTCAACCCTGATGCCATCACTGCCTGCCGGAAATCCGGGCCGCACATAAGCGCATGCCGCGGCTGCACTCAAGAGTTAATTGATTGATTGACTAAATCCCGGGGCGCCCCTTAAATCCGGCCCATCATTCAAAAGCCATCCAACAACAATTCAGGGAGAACAGACATGGCCGAGGCCTATATCGTTGCCACCGCTCGCACCGCCGGTGGCCGCAAGGGGGGACGTCTCGCAGGCTGGCATCCGGCCGATCTCGCCGCCTCCGTGCTGGATTCCCTCATCGACCGCACCGGCGTCGATCCCGCACAGGTCGAAGACGTCATCATGGGCTGCGTGATGCAGGCCGGCGAACAGTCCAACAATATCGGCCGCAACGCCGTGATGGCTTCGAAGCTTCCCGAAAGCGTGCCCGCCACCTCGATCGACCGCCAGTGCGGCTCGTCGCAGCAGGCGCTGCATTTCGCGGCGCAGGCGGTGATGTCCGGCACCATGGATTGCGTGATCGCGGCCGGCGTTGAATCGATGACGCGGGTGCCGATGGGCCTGGCGTCGT
This sequence comes from Bradyrhizobium sp. AUGA SZCCT0169, assembly GCF_018130085.1. Classification (NCBI taxonomy): domain Bacteria; kingdom Pseudomonadati; phylum Pseudomonadota; class Alphaproteobacteria; order Hyphomicrobiales; family Nitrobacteraceae; genus Bradyrhizobium; species Bradyrhizobium sp. AUGA SZCCT0169. The sequence continues at coordinate 64,362 of NZ_JAFCMC010000031.1, forward strand.
CGCTGCCGGCCAAGAACGGCTTTGGCCACTACAAGAGCCCCGGCATCGAGAAGCTTTATCCGAACATCATGTTCAGCCAGTTCACCGGCGCTGAAATGATGGCGGAGAAATACGGTCTCTCCAAGGATGAACTCGATACCTATTCCTACAACAGCCACCAGCGCGCGATTGCGGCGACGCAAGCCGGCAAGTTCAAGGACGAGATCGTCTCGCTGCAGATCACCCGCGCCGACGGCTCGACCGACACCCACCATATCGACGAAGGCATCCGCTTCGACGCCAGCCTCGACGGCATCAAGGGCGTCAAGTTGATCGCCGAGAACGGCAAGCACACCGCCGCCAGCGCCAGCCAGATCTGCGACGGCGCCTCCGGCGTGATGGTCGTCAACGAAAAGGGCCTCAAATCGCTCGGCGTCAAGCCGCTGGCGCGGATCCATCACCTCACCATGATGGGCGGCGATCCCGTGATCATGCTGGACGCGCCCTTGCACGCCACCAAGCGCGCGCTGGAGAAGGCCGGCATGTCGGTTAACGACATCGACCTGTTTGAGGTCAACGAGGCCTTTGCCGCCGTGCCGGTGGCGTGGCTGAAGACCACGGGTGCCGATCCTGAGCGGCTCAACGTCAATGGCGGTGCCATCGCGCTCGGCCACCCCCTCGGCGGCTCCGGCACCAAGCTGATGACCACGCTGGTCAACGCGCTGAAGCAGCGGGGCAAGCGCTATGGCCTGCAGACCATGTGCGAAGGCGGCGGCATGGCGAACGTGACGATTGTGGAACGGCTGTAAGCAGTAGCCGCTGGCTGCAGGTGTTGCGAAAAAAAATGGTGTCGTCCCGGCCTTGAGCCGGGACCCATGACCACAGCACTTTGTGGTTATGCAAAGCTGGAGCTCCAGCCGATTTCAATAACTCAATTCGGTGGTTATGGGTCCCGGCTCCTGATGCGCAATTGCGCATTTGGGCCGGGACGACACCGGTGATTGTTTCAGGATTCTTCCATGACCCACCCGTCGATCTACGCCCGCACGCATCCGAACAAGATCGCCTACCAGATGGCGGGCACCGGAAAAGCAATCACCTATCGCGAGCTCGACGAACTCTCGAACCAGGGCGCCCATCTGTTCCGCTCGCTCGGCCTGAAGGCCGGCGACCACATCGCGTTCCTGATGGAGAACCGCCTGGCGTTCATGGAGATCTGCTGGGCGGCGCAGCGCGCCGGGCTCTATTACACCGCGATCAGCCGCTATCTCACCGAGGACGAAATCGCCTACATCATCAAGGATTGCGGCGCCAAGGCCTTCATCACCACGCCGAAATGCGCCGAGAAGGTGCAAGGCCTGATCAAGGGCGAGCCGCGCGAACCGCTGTTCTTCATGGTCGACGAGCCCCAGGAAGGTTTCCGCTCCTGGGACAAGGAAGCGATTGCGCAACCGACGACGCCAATCGCGGACGAGGTTGCCGGCTACGACATGCTGTATTCGTCGGGCACGACCGGACGGCCGAAAGGCATCAAGAAGGCGTTCGAGGGCAACAGGATCGACGTGCCCAACCAGTTCCTGAAAGTCCTCTGCGGCGACATGTGCGGCATGAACGCTGACAGCATCTACCTGTCGCCCGCACCGCTCTATCACGCGGCACCGCTGCGCTTCAACATGATGGCGACCATCCTCGGCGGCACCTCCATCATCATGGAGTCCTTCGACGCCGAGGAATTTTTGAAACTGGTCGAAAAATACAAGGCCACCCAGTCGCAGCTGGTGCCCACCATGTTCGTGCGCATGCTGAAGCTGCCGGAGGAGGTGCGCGCGCGCTACGACGTTTCGACGTTGAAGGGCGCGATCCACGCCGCCGCGCCCTGCCCGGTCGATGTGAAAGCCAAGATGATCGAATGGTGGGGACCGATCCTGATCGAGTATTACGCGGGCTCCGAGGGCAACGGCGTCACCGTATCGAACTCGCAGCAATGGCTGAGCCATCGCGGCACCGTCGGCCGCGCCGTGGTTGGCAAGGTCAAGATTCTGGACGAGAACGACCAGGAAGCGCCCACCGGGCAGATCGGCACGGTGTATTTTGCAGATGCGCCTGTGTTCGCCTATCACAACGATCCCGAGAAGACGAAACGCGCCTACAACGAGCGCGGCTGGTCGACGCTCGGCGACGTCGGCTATCTCGACGACGAGGGCTTTCTCTACCTCACCGACCGCAAGAGCTACATGATCATTTCAGGCGGCGTGAACATCTACCCGCAGGAGACCGAGGACGTGCTGATCACCCATCCCGGTGTGGCCGACGTCGCGGTGTTCGGCGTGCCGAACGAGGAAATGGGCGAAGAGGTCAAAGCGGTGGTGCAGCCGCATGACATGGCCAGAGCCGGCAAGGAGCTCGAGGCCGAACTGATCCTGTTCTGCCGCAAGCATTTGTCGCCGATCAAATGCCCCAAGAGCATCGACTTCGAGGCCGAACTGCCGCGCACACCAACCGGCAAGCTGGTGAAGCGGCATCTGCGGGACCGGTATTGGCCGAAGCCGAAGGGGTAGGCTTCCTTCCCTTCTCCCCTTATGGGAGAAGGTGGCATAGGCGGCCTTTCGGCCGCCGTTCTAAGAACGCCGATGCTTTGCATCGGCTAAAGCGCCGGATGAGGGGTCTCTATCCGCGGAGACAGACCCCTCACCCGTCCGCGATGCTTCCGCATCGCGTCCACCCTCTCCCACAAGGGGAGAGGGGAAGAAAGGCGAGAACCCATGGCTGATCTCCCCGACATCCCGCTCCCCTCCGGCATCCGCTCGCGTTACGTCGAAGGTATCAACGGCCTGCGCATGCATGTGCTCGAAGCCGGCTTTGAGACCCGCGGCCGGCCCTGCGTGCTGCTGCTGCACGGCTTTCCCGAGCTCGCGTTCAGCTGGCGCAAGGTGATGCCGCAGCTGGCGACTGCCGGCTATCACGTGATCGCGCCGGACCAGCGCGGCTATGGCCGCACCACGGGGTGGGATGCCAATTACGACGGCGATCTCGCCTCGTTCCGGCTGACCAACCTGGTGCGCGACGCGCTCGGGCTGGTGTCGGCGTTCGGCTACAAAAGCGTCGATGCCGTGATCGGGCATGATTTCGGCTCGTCGGTCGCGGCCTGGTGCGCGCTGCTGCGGCCGGATGTGTTCCGGTCGGTCGCGCTGATGAGCGCACCGTTCGCAGGGCCGCCGGCGCTGCCGTTCAACACCGCGGATGCACCGGCCAAGCCGGCCGCGGAAGACCCCATCCATCGCGAGTTGGCGGCGCTGCCGAGGCCGCGCAAACATTACCAGTGGTACTATTCGACGCGCGAGGCCAACGCCAACATGCATCACGCGCCGCAGGGCGTGCATGATTTCCTGCGCGCCTACTACCATCACAAGAGCGCGGACTGGAAAGACAACGCGCCCTATCCGCTGAAATCATGGACGGCGGCCGAAATCGCCAAACTGCCGACCTATTATGTGATGGATTTTGTAAAGGACATGGCCGCGACCGTCGCCCAGGAAATGCCCTCTGCCGCCGCCATCGCCGCAAACACATGGCTGCCGGACAGCGAACTCTCGTTCTACAGCGCCGAATATACCCGCACCGGTTTTCAGGGCGGCTTGCAATGGTATCGCTGCGGCACGTCCGGCGCGTTTCTGCCTGAATTGCAGACCTGGTCGGGCCGCACCATCGACGTGCCCTCGGCCTTCATCTCGGGCAAGCAGGATTGGGGCACCTACCAGCGCCCCGGCGTGTTCGAGGCTATGCAGTCAAAAGCCTGCACCAACATGATCGGCTGTCATCTCGTCGATGGCGCCGGCCATTGGGTACAGCAGGAACAGTCAGCAGAAGTGAGCCGGCTGCTGCTGCAGTTTTTGGAAAAGGCCAAATCTGCGCGCTAGGGTTGGCGGCTCATCTCGGATTCGCGGCATCCGCCGCGATCCGGCCGAACATTCGAAAGTCATGAAACGCACCCTTGAACCAGGCTTTTTGCCGCATGGTGCCTTCATACTGAAAGCCTGACTTTTCCAGCACGCGGTCGGACGCGGCGTTGCCGGGCAACGTCCAGGCATCGATGCGATTGAGCCTGAACGTCTGATGTCCGTACGCCACCACGGCCCGCACCGCCTCCGTCATCAGGCCCTTGCCCCAATAGTCCGGATGCAGCTCGTAGCCGATCTGGCCGCACCGCCATTTCTTCTCGATGCTGTTGAAGCGGATCGCACCGGCCAGTGCCCTTGTGCCGCTGATCTCGATGATCCAGCCACAACCCTTGCCGGAGCCGTGGAGCCTGGACATCCAGCGCACGGACCGTTCGACTTGCGCCGTGGATGGTGCATCGGGCCAGTTGGAAAAACGCGTTACATCGGGAACCGACATCAGCGCCCGAAACGCTGGAACATCCTTTGGAGTCGCAGCCCGCAACGTCAGCCGCTTGGTGGACAGCGCGGGAAACTTTCGGTTCGCGGTCGGTGGCATGGATTCCTCGCCGTTTGATTTTTCTTCGGGAATTCAAGACGTGTTGATCGAGACTACAGCGCGAGCGGCGCGCTCGCCAATAGCTGTCAACAGAACCGCCCCGCCGCTGTACAGCTATTGCTCTTGCGGCGCCCCGCCAAACTGAGCATCATCCGCGCCGCATCAAGAACAGACCGGGAGCAAGCCTTGGCCAAGTCGCAATGGAGTTTCAAGACCGCCGTCGAACTGTCGGCAGCGCTCGCTGCGAAAAAAGTTTCCGCCGTCGAGCTGGCGCAGGACGCGATCGGCCGCATCGAGCGGCACGATGCCAAGATCAACGCGATCTGCGTGCGCGATTTCGACAGCGGCCTCGCCGCTGCGCGTGCCGCCGATGCGGAACTGGCGCGCGGCGTCAGCAAGCCGCTGCTCGGCATCCCCATGACAGTGAAGGAATCCTTCAATGTCGCGGGCCTGCCCACGACCTGGGGCAATCCGGCACAGAAGGACTTCAAGCCAACCGAAGACGCGCTGCCTATTTCCCGCGTCAAGGCTGCCGGCGGCGTGATCCTCGGCAAGACCAACGTGCCGGTCGGGCTCGCCGACTGGCAGAGCTACAACGACATCTACGGCACGACAAACAATCCGTTCGATCTCGGCCGCACGCCGGGCGGCTCGTCCGGCGGATCGTCGGCGGCGCTCGCGGCCGGCTACGGCGCGCTGTCGCTCGGCTCCGACATCGGCGGCTCCTTGCGCGTGCCGGCCTTTCACTGCGGCATCTATGCGCACAAGCCGACCTTCGACCTCGTGGCCATGCGCGGCCACACACCGCCGCCCTTGCCGCCGCTGCCGTCCAATCGCGACCTTTCCGTGATCGGACCGATGGCGCGCGGCGCGGCCGATCTCTCGCTGCTGCTCGACGTGATGGCCGGCCCCGATCCGCTTGACGCCGGCAAGGGCTACAAGCTCGAGCTGCCGGCCGCACGCCACAACGCGTTGAAGGATTTCCGCGTGCTGCTGATCGATACCGATCCGCTGATGCCGACCGACAAGATCGTGCGCGGAACGCTGGAAGCACTTGCCGCCAATCTCGCCAAGGCCGGCGTCAAGGTCGAGCGGCAAAGCCGGCTATTGCCGGACTTCGCCGCATCATCCCGGCTCTATATGCGGATGCTGCTGTCGTTCCTCGCGGCGTCCTTTGCGCCCGAGGTCTATGCCGACGCGCAAGCTGCCGCGGCCTCACTTCCAGCGGACGATATGAGCCTTGGCGCCGAGCGCCTGCGCGGCATCGCGCTCAGCCATCGCGACTGGCTGATGGCCGACGGCGGGCGCGTGCGTCTGCGGGCGCAATGGCGCGAGCTGTTCCGAACGTTCGACGCCGTGATTTGCCCGATCATGCCGACGCCGGCCTATCCGCACGATCATTCAGCCGACCAGGAACAACGGCGCATCAGGATCGACGGCAGGGATTACGTCTATCCGGATCAGCTGGCCTGGCCCGGCATCGCCACCTTGCCCGGCCTGCCTTCCACCGCGATCCCGACCGGCTTCGCGCCGGATGGGTTGCCGATCGGCGTGCAAATCGTCGGCCCCTGGCTGGAAGACCGCACGCCCTTGAAGCTTGCCGAACTGATCGAGCGCGAATTCGGCGGGTTCAAGCCGCCGCCGATGTTGGATGATTGAAGGGCTAGCAACGGCAACACCGTCATTGCGAGCGTAGCGACGCAATCCATCGTGCCGCAAAGGAAGCATGGATTGCTTCGTCGCTTCGCTCCTCGCAATGACGGAATGAAATAGGGGAGACCCCATGAGTAACGACATCGAACAACTCACCACGCTGAACCGCGACTATATCGACTCGGTGCAGAACAGCGACGTCAAACGCTTCGATCAGATTCTGGCGCCGGATTTCTACTGCTCTAATCCCGACAAGTCGCTGGTCGACCGATCGGGCTTCCTCAAGCAGACCGCCGTTCCGGTGACGATCCGGAATCTGCGGGCCGAAGACGTCAAAATCCGCGTGCTCGGCGACTTCGCGATCATCCACGCTGCGACGCGTTATACGACGGCGGACGGGCACGAAGCGCAAGGACGGTATACCGATTGCTGGGCGAAGCAGAACGGGAAATGGCTGGCCGTATCAGCGCATGTGTCGCGGTAGGTGCCAAAACCGCAGGCGTCGTCCCGGCCTTGAGCCGGGACCCATAACCACCAGCGGCAATTGCTTTTGCACGCCTGGTCGTTATCTTCCTTGCTTAGCCACGTCCGCCGCGGCGTATGGGTCCCGGCTCAAGGCCGGGACGACGGATGCTACGCATCGAACATGATCACGCTTCGAACCGTCTTCCCCGCCTTCATGTTGGCAAAGCCCTCGTTGATCTCGCTCAGTTTCAGCTTGGCCGAAATCCAGTCTTCCAAATGCAGCTTGCCGCGCATGTAGAATTCGACCAGGCGGGGCATGTCGACGCGGAAATGGTTGGAGCCCATAGAGGAGCCCTGGATTCTGCGCTCGCGCAGGAAGTCGAAGCCGTGCAGCTCGATCTTCTGGCCGAACGGGATCATGCCGACGATGGTCGCGGTACCGCCAGCGGCCAGCATCGCGAACGACTGCTCCGCGGTCTCCTTGCGGCCCAGCACTTCGAAGGAATGGTTGACGCCGCCCTTGGTGAGTTCGCGTACCTGCTGCACGACGTCGCCATTGCGGGGATCGACGATGTCGGTGGCGCCGAGCTTGGTCGCCAGTTGCAGTTTGGCGGGATTGGTGTCGATCGCGATGATGCGGCCGGCGCCGGCGATCGCAGCGCCGTTGATCGCGGCCATGCCGACGCCGCCGCAGCCGATCACCGCGACCGTTTCGCCGGCGGTGACTTTGGCCGTGTTCACGACCGCGCCGTAACCGGTGATGACGCCGCAGCCGATCAGCGCGGCCAGTTCGAGCGGCATATCGTTGCGGATTTTGACGATGGCGTTTTCGTGCACCAGCATCTGCTCGGCGAACGACGACAGATTGAGGAACTGGTTGAGTTTCTCCGAGCGCGCCCAGGACAGCCGGTTAGACACGCCCGGCAGCATCTTCACCGTGGTGTCGGTGCACAGCACTGTGCGGCCGGTGGTGCAATTGTCGCAAGTGCCGCAGAACACCGATAGACACGTCACGACGTGATCGCCGGGCTTCACATAGGTGACGTCCGAGCCGACTTTTTCGACCACCCCGGCCGATTCATGGCCGAGCACGGCGGGCAGCGGATGCGGATAAAGCCCTTCCATGAAGTGCAGGTCGGAATGACAGAGGCCGGCGACACGCGTGCGGATCAAGACTTCGCGCGGACCGGGATTGGGCACGCTGACATCCTCGATCACGAGCGGCTGGTTCACTTCATGCAGGACGGCGGCCTTCATCGGGTACTCCCTTGATTGTTATTCTTGAATATCAGCGTGGCCGGCAGCCTACGCTGCGGTGAGCAATTCGCCAACCTCGGCCATCCCTACCGCGCGTTCGCCGAGCAGGTGCTCCGTGATCGCGCGCTGCGTGGCATTTTCCGCCAAGCGGAACGGATCTGACGCAGAGACCCGATGATCGATCACCATGCGCGAAAGCAGCAGCCGTCTGGCGTCGCCGCGCATCTCATGGATGCGGCCGCCCTCCCATGCCAAGGCCACGGCGCTGGCGACATGATAAAGCAGGCTGGTGGCACGCCGCGCGTCGCCCTCATTGTCCGACTTGCTGGCGACCTCGCGCGCAAAACCAACCGCGCGATCTGTCAGTTCGCGCAGGCGGCTGCGCCAAGCCTGCGGCACATTGGCGCTGTCGTCGAGGCGGGCATGGAGATCGGCTGATAGCGCCGCGTCCGCGCCGTGGCGGCCGACCGCGCGCTTCAGCGCATCGATCGCGACGATATTGCCCGTACCTTCCCAGATCGAACCGAGATGTGCATCGCGCAGCAATCGCGGGGTGGCGAATTCCTCGATGTAGCCGATACCGCCGCGCATCTCGAGCGCATCGCCGCACACCTTGCGGGCATCCCGGGTGGCGCGGAATTTCAGCGTCGGCGTCAGGATCCGCAGCAATGCTGCCGCGTCCTGGCTGCCGGCTTCGGCGCGATCAAGCGCGTCAGCGGTGAGAAAACTCATCGACAACGCCTGTTCGGTCGGCAGCATGATCTTCATCAGCTGCCGCCGCGCCAGCGGCAGGTCGATGATGCGCTGGCCGAACACCACGCGATTTCGCGCCACCGTCATCGCGTCATGATGCGCGCGCCGCATTAGCGCGGTGGATTTGACGCCGTTGGAAAGCCGCGAGGAATTGACCATCTCGGCCATTTGCACAAAGCCGCGATCGAGCTTGCCGACGGCATAGGCAATCGCGCCCTCCAGCTTGATCTCGCCCGAAGCCATCGAGCGGGTGCCGAGCTTGTCCTTCAGACGCACGATCCGGTAGTGATTTTGCGACCCATCCTCAAGCCGCCGCGGCATCAGGAACAGACCGACGCCACGCGTGCCGGGCCCTGCGCCTTCCGGGCGCGCCAGCAACATCACCACTTCGGCGTCGGCATTGGAGCAGAACCATTTTTCGCCATGCAGCCGCCAGTGATCGCCCTCCTGCACGGCCGTCGTGGTGAGCGTGCCGACGTCGGAACCGCCTTCCTTCTCGGTCATGAACTGGCCGCCCTGGGTCAGCTTGCTCATGTCGGTCTGCGTCAGGCCGTCGAGATATCGCGCCTTCAGCGCCTCGCTGCCGAAATTATTCAACAGCTTGGCGCAGCCGTCGGTGACGTTGATCGGGCAGCCGAGGCCGAACTCGGCCTGATTGAACAGGAACGTAAAGGCGTGCTTGGCGACGACAGGATATTTGTCCGGCCATCCCATGATGCCCTTGCGGATCGACAGCGCGTGAATGCCGAACTCGCCGAACGCGGCCTTCTCCAACTCGCGATAGGCCGGATGATATTCGATATACTGGGAATCGCGGCCAAAGCGGTCGCGCTGATGCAGCACCGGCGTGTGCCGATCAGCCAGCCGTGCGCATTCGTCGAGGTGACCGCCGGCGAGTTCGCCAAGCCGGTCGAGATGCGGTTCGATGTGGCGAAACAACGCCTCCGGCAGATGCAGCCGCAGCAGATCGGTCAGCGCCGGATCCGCCCGGTAGAAGTTCATGCCGGATGTGTCCGGCGCAAGCAATCCCGGCTTATCGGCCGCGGCCGTGCTGCGATCATGCGTGAGAGGCTGCTGCATATTTATCTCTTGTTCGTTCCGCCCGATATTGATCATCTACCGATAACGCCGGCGATCAAGCCGTCAACAAGCATAATTGGAGGGGCACCCCATGGCGGACGGGTATCAGCCTCGCCATGACCTGACGGTTGTCTGGCGGAATTACGCCCCTAAATACCTGTTCCCGGTCATTTCTGGAGAGCCGCCATGCCGACCCCGCCAACCTACAAAACCGCCCTGATCGTCGGTGCCGGCGAGGGATTGAGCGCATCGCTGGCGCGATTGTTCGCCCGGGAGAAAATCCGCGTCGCGCTCGCCGCCCGCAAAATCGAAAAGCTCGGCGCGCTGTGCACCGAAACCGGAGCCCGCGCCTATGCCTGCGACGCCACCAATGCGGACGACGTCGAACGGCTGTTCGGTCAGGTCGAGCGCGAGATCGCGACACCCGATGTCGTCGTCTATAACGCCAGCGGGCGGGCACGCGGCCCCTTCACCGACCTGGTGCCGGCCGACGTCGCCAACGCGATCGCGGTCAGCGCCTTCGGCGGTTTCCTGGTGGCGCAGCAGGCGGCCACGCGCATGCTGCCGAATAAACATGGCGCGATCCTGTTCACCGGCGCTTCCGCCAGCGTCAAGGGCTATCCGCAATCGGCGCCGTTCGCGATGGGCAAGTTCGCGCTGCGCGGCCTCGCCCAGAGCATGGCGCGTGAACTATCGCCGCAAGGCATTCACGTCGCGCATTTCGTCATCGACGGCGGCATCCGCAGCGCCGCGCGCGCCGAGCCCGCCGATCGGCCTGATTCGATGCTCGACCCTGACGCCATTGCGTTGAGTTACTGGAACGTGCTGCAACAGCCGCGCAGCGCCTGGACCTGGGAGCTGGAATTGCGGCCGTGGGTGGAGAAGTTTTAGGGAATGCGTAGGGTGGGCAAAGGCGCGCTTGCGCCGTGCCCACCATCTATCGCCGGAATGAGCGTCAATGGTGGGCACGCTTCGCTTTGCCCACCCTACGAAGAACAATAACTGGGGGAATCATGGCCACTGAAACCACCTTCGACACCGGCACCAATGAATTGCTGTGCGTGATCCGCGACCGCGTCGCCATCATCACGCTGAACCGCCCCGAGGCGCGCAACGCGATGTCGGATCATCTGACGCCGGCGCTGCGCAACATGATCAAGACCTGCGGCGAGAATCCCGAAGTCGGCGCGCTGCTGCTCACCGGCGCCGGTACGGCGTTCTGCGCCGGCGGCAACGTCAAGGGCATGGGCGCCAACCGCGACAAGAAGAAGCTCGAAATGTCGCATGACGAGCGGGTCGCCGATCTGCAGGAACGGCAGCGCCTGCTGACCGGCGCCCTGGTCTCGGTGCGCAAACCGACCATTGCGGCCCTGCCCGGCCCCGCGGTCGGCGCCGGGCTTGCGCTGGCGATGGCCTGCGACATCCGTATCGCCGCGCAATCGGCGTTCCTGTCCACCGGCTATCTCAAGGTGGGGCTGAGCGGCGATTATGGCATCGCCTGGCTGCTGACGCGCCTCGTCGGCACCGCGCGGGCGCGCGAATTGATGTTCACCTGCGAGCGGGTGGATGCCGACAGGTGCGAGACCATCGGCCTCGTCAACCGCGTGGTGCCGGACGACAGGCTGCAGGCCGACGCCTTTGCACTCGCCAAATCGATCGCGGAAGGTCCGACGATCGCGATCCGCTATATGAAGGACAATCTCGACGAAGCCCTGATGTTCGATTTCGCCACCGCGCGCGATCATGAAGCCGAACGCATGATCCGCACCCAGGTGACGGCGGATCACAAGGAAGCGGTGCAGGCCTTCATCGAGAAGCGCAAGCCGGTGTTCAAAGGCGGTTGAGAACCTAACTTATCGGGTTCTCGGCGAACAGCCGCGCTACCATCACCGAATCCAGGTAGGCGCGCACGCGCACGATTCTGTCGTTCTTGAAATAGCAGACCCAGCAATAGTGGTTGTCGAAGCGAAAACCGTTCCTGGCGGTCGCTTCCGAATGCAACTCCACAACCGCGACATCATCATTCACGATCAGATTGTCGACGTGCAATTGCGCGCCATTGGGCAACACCTTGCCGAGTTTCGCAAAGGTCCCGGCGATGAAATCGGCCCTTGATGTGTAGTGGCCGGCGAGCGGATGCGTGCCCATCACGATCCAGTCGACATCGTCAGTAACATGGCCAAAGAATGCTGCGCCGTCGCCGTGTTCGAGGCCGGCAAAGATTTTCCGCACGAATTCAGCATCGACTGACATACGCCGCCCTCCGCTCGGTGGGGCTAGGCTAAACGGGGCTGGCGCGGTTTTCAATCGAAGGAGCTCGCGGCCGGGCGCGAGGTTTCGACGTCGACCGACTGGAGTGAGGAGGCTGCGTGAATGCGGCGGAAGCCGAGGCATAAAAATAGCCCGGTTCTGGTCAGCCAGAACCGGGCCTAGTTTCGTCAAACCGCAACCGAGGACATAGTGGCCTGGCGGGAGAGGGCGGCGAGCCGCCAGCTTGCACAGGGGATGTCTTGCGGTTCGACGTCGATATTCTTTGCGAAGCGCACCAGTTTCCAATCGCCGGGGGTCGGCATGAAGTCGTAGCCGGATTTGCGGGCGAGGCCGATCATGGCCTCGTTGGAACGCAGGGTGTCGCCGAACAGACTGTCAGCGCCGAACGAGGCGGCGCGGCATTCGAGATTTTTCAACAGCGCCTTGCCGATGCCATGGCCCTGCCAGCGGTCGTCAACCGACAGGCCGAATTCGATGCTGCCGTTCTCGAACGCGTAGCGGGCTTCGCCGACGATGATCTCATGGCCGTCGACCAGCATGGTCGCGACCACGCTGAAGCGGTCGGCCTCGCCGATATGGATGAAATCCTCGAGCACCGACGGCGGCAGTTCGCTGATAGCGCCGAGGAAGCGGTTGTAGCGGGAGCGGATAGTCAGCGCGCGGAAATAGCTTTGCAATGCCTCGGCATCGCGCGGCTCGACGAAACGCACGCTCAGCGCCTCGCCGCTGCGCGCGCGCAGCACGTCCGAATATTGCCTGAGATCGTCGAAACGCATCGTCGTCATCGCACGCTCCCATTGCTCCCGAAAGAATGGCCGGCGTCCCCCTGATGAGGCGCCGCCGGCCTGGCTGCCTTTAGGCCCGCCAGAATGGTTTCGAGGCTTCGTAGATGGCATCGCCGTGGGAGACGCCGATGTCGTGGAGTTCCCGGTCCGACCAGTTGGCCAGTTCCCGGCGAGCCGCCGAGCGCTGCCGCCAGACATGGAAGAGTTCGGCGACCTGGCTGAAAAGGCTCTGTCCATGATGATTTATCATCGATTCATGCGTGAAAGTAGACATTTGAAGCTCCTATCTCTAATCTGTTGTCGCTAATATCTGCGCTCCAGAGGCCTTTCACAAACGACACTTTGTACCGTTTCGGATGATAAAAACTCATATATTGGGGAAGTGCTGGAAATGACCGCCAGGCTGCCGTCGCTGAATGGGTTGCGCGCCTTCGAGGCTGCCGCCCGGCATCTGAGCTTCACGCAGGCCGCGGCCGAGCTGAACGTCACGCAGACCGCGATCAGCCATCAGATCAAGCGGCTGGAAGAAGAGCTCGGCGTCCGCCTGTTCGTGCGCCAGAACCGGGCGCTGACGCTGACGCCGCAGGCGGTCGATTACCTGCCCGGCATCCGCGCCGCCTTCAACGATCTGCGGCTCGCCACCGATCGGCTGCTGCGCAAGGACGACGACCATGTGCTGACCGTTTCGACGCTGGCCTCGCTTGCCGCCAAATGGCTGCTGCCGCGCCTTGCCGCGTTCCAGGAAGCCCATCCCGGGATCGACGTGCGCATCACCACCTCGACCAATCTGGTCGACTTCCAGCGCGACAATGTCGATGCCGCGATCCGCTATGGCCGCGGCCAGTGGGCGGGATTGCGCGCCGACTGGCTGATGGCGGACGAGCTGTTTCCGGTATGCAGCCCAAATCTCTTGAAGGGCAGCAAGCCGCTGAAATGCCCCGAAGACCTCCGCGACCACGTGCTGCTGCACACCAGCAACTTCAACAGCGACGACTGGCGGCTGTGGCTGACAGCGGCCGGCCTGCCGGCGGACTTTTCCAAACAGCCGGGCGTGACCTTCGATCTCATCTTCATGACGGTGCAGGCCGCCATCGACGGCCTCGGTGTCGCGATGGGCCGCTCGGCCTATGTCGAGGACGACATCGCCAAGGGGCGCCTCGTCGTGCCCTTCAAGATCACGCTGCCGACCGACGCCGGATTCTATCTGGTCTCGCCCGCGGGACGAACCGACCCGCCGAAACTCTCGGCGTTCCGGCAATGGCTGGTTGCCTCGGTACAGAACAAGCCCTGAGAGACCGACATTCCGCGTTCTCAGGGCACCCTCCACCTTTTGCGGGTTGCCGCCACGCCCAACTGTGCCAAATTGTCGCACCAAGCAGGCTAACTGTCTCGGTGAACGAGACTTTTTGCGCCGGCGGCAAGGGTAGCGGGAGGACGGCGTCATGGCGCAGCAAGTGGTTCGGAAATACCGCAAATCAAATCGCGTATCGGCGCCATCCTGCGTGCGACCAGCGGCAATTTCCTCGAGCAATTCGATTTCTTCCTGTTCGGATTTTACGCCAGCGCCATCGCGAAGGCGTTCTTTCCTGCCCAGAACGAAACGGCGGCGCTGCTCAATGCTTTCGGCGTGTTCTGGCTCGGCGCGCTGATGCGCCCGGTCGGTGCCATCGTGCTCGGCGCCTATATCGACCGCATCGGCCGGCGTCAGGGTTTGATCGTGACGCTCGCGATCATGGCGATCGGGACGGTCGTGATCGCCTTCTGTCCGGGGTATGAGACGATCGGCATCGCCGCTCCAATCATCGTGCTGCTTGGCCGGCTGCTGCAGGGATTTTCCGCCGGCGTCGAACTCGGCGGCGTCTCGGTCTATCTGGCGGAGATTGCCACCCCCGGCAACCGGGGCTTCTACACCTCGTTTCAATCTTCCAGCCAGCAGGTCGCGATTTTTGTTGCCGCGATCCTCGGCTATGTGCTGAGCGAGGTGATGCCGGCCGAAACGGTTGCGGCGTGGGGCTGGCGCATTCCATTCTTCATCGGCTGCCTCATCATTCCCTTCATTTTCGTGCTGCGGCGAACGCTCGAAGAGACGCCCGCCTTCCTGGCCATGAAGAAGCATCCGACCGCATCGGAGGTGTTCGCGTCGGCGGTGGCAAACTGGCGCATCGTCGTTCTCGGCATGATGATGGCGGTGTTGACCACGACGACCTTCTACTTCGTCACCGTCTACACGCCGACCTTCGGCAAGACGGTACTGAAGCTGTCGACGCCGGACGCCCTCCTCGTCACCCTCTTGGTGGCCGTCACCAATTTCATCTGGAATCCGGTCGGCGGCGCGCTGTCCGACCGGATCGGGCGCAAGCCGGTGTTGCTGGCGATTGCATGTCTGGCCCTGCTGACCGCCTATCCGGCACTGCACTGGCTGATCGCGGCGCCCACCTTCGGCAAGATGCTGGCCGTCGAAATGATGTTCTCGTTCTACTTCGGCGTTTACAGCGGCACCATGCTGGGCGCGCTGGTCGAGGTGGTGCCGGCGCATGTCCGAACCACCTGTTTCTCGCTGGCCTTTGCGCTCGCCGCGGGCCTGTTCGGGACGTTTACGCCATTTGCATCGACTTGGCTGATCGGTCGCACCGGCGACAAGGCATCCCCCGCCTACTGGCTGATGTGCGCCGCGGCGCTCGGCATCATCGCAGCGCTCGCGATCTATCGCGGCGGAGAAACCATCGCGACCCGCGACGCCGTTCCCGCCTAGAACATTGCAGGGAAATCCTGACGGACCATTCCGCGATGCGCGCCGTATCCGACATTGTCGCATGTCGCGCGTCCGCCAATTTGATTTCCATGCAAACAACGATAACAAGAGCGCATGGTGGATTTGAAACGCAGGTTCGATGTTCTGGTGATCGGTGGCGGCAACGCCGCGCTGTGCGCCGCGATCAGCGCCCGCAGGGCCGGCGCCTCGGTGCTGGTGCTGGAAGGCGCGCCGAAATTCTACCGCGGCGGCAATACCCGCCACACCCGCAACATGCGCTGCGCCCATGGCGCGGCGACCGACATTCTCACCGGACCCTACACCGAAGAGGAATTCTGGCAGGACCTGTTGCTGGTGACCGGCGGCGAGACCGACGAGGAGCTGGCAAAATTCATGATCCGGGAGTCCAAGGACATCCTGAACTGGATCGTCGAACAGGGCGTGCGCTGGCAGCCGTCGCTCGGCGGCACGCTCAGCCTCGGCCGCACCAACTCGTTCTTCCTCGGCGGCGGCCGCGCGATGCTCAACGCGCTGTATCTGACCGCCGAACAGCTTGGCGTCCAGATCATCTATGACGCGGAGGTCGCTGATCTCCACATCGAGGACGGAATGTTCCTGGCGGCTCACCTGAAGCAGCCGATCGATGGGGCCACCGAAATCCGCGCCTCGGCGCTGGTCGCCGCGGCCGGCGGGTTTGAGGCCAACATCGAATGGCTCAAGGAGTATTGGGGCGAGGCGGCCGACAACTTTCTCATTCGCGGCACGCCCTATAACCGCGGCTCGATCCTGAAAATGCTGCTGGCCAAGGGCGTGCAGGACATCGGCGACCCCACGCAATGCCATGCGGTCGCGATCGACGCCCGCGCGCCGAAATTCGACGGCGGCATCATCACGCGGCACGACTCGGTGGTGTTCGGTATCGTCGTCAACAAGCACGCCCAGCGCTTCTACGACGAGGGCGAGGACATCTGGCCGAAGCGCTACGCGATCTGGGGACGGCTGGTGGCGGCCCAGCCCGACCAGATCGCCTACATCATTTTCGATTCGGCCGTGGTGACGAGCTTCATGCCGACGCTGTTCCCGCCGATCGCGGGCGGCACCATCGCCGAACTCGCGGGAAAACTCGAACTCGATCCGGCCGCGCTGGAAAAGACCATCACCGATTTCAACGCCGCGGTGCAGCCCGGTACGTTCGATCACACCATCCTGGATGACTGCCGCACCGAAGGCATCACGCCGCAAAAAACGCATTGGGCCCGCAAGATCGAGGCCGCGCCGTACCTCGCCTATCCGGTGCGGCCCGGCATTACGTTTACCTATCTCGGCACCCGCGTGAACAAGCAGTCGCGCATGCTGATGAAGGACGGCAAGCCTTCCGCCAACATGTTTGCCGCCGGCGAGATCATGGCCGGCAACGTGCTCGGCAAGGGTTATGCCGCCGGCATCGGCATGACCATCGGAAGCGTGTTCGGACGGGTGGCGGGACGGGAAGCGGCGAAAAATGCGAGAAACTAACGGCCGCCAAGACTCATGGGAGGGTTCATGTCGCGATTTGCGTTTGTATCCGTTGCAGCGCTCCTGATGATGGGCGCGGCCAATGCCGCCGAGCCGATCGCGTTGCGCGACATGGGCTCGTTCCATGTCGGCGGCCGGCTGGTCGAAATCTCCGGCAAGCCGGTCAAGGAAGTGACGTTCACGCCGGGCGGCGTGCCGGCCAAGGTCGACCCGAACGGCACCTACCAGGTCGAGCAGATGTACGTGCAGTATTTTCTGCCCGCCGTTGAGAAGGGCGCTTATCCGCTTTTGATGTGGCACGGCGGCGGGCTGACCGGCGTCACCTATGAGACCACGCCGGACGGACGCGAGGGCTGGCTGAACTATTTTCTGCGCAAGGGCTGGGCCGTCTACAATTCGGATGCCGTCGAGCGCGGCCGCGCCGGCTGGGCGCAATATCCCGATATCTTCAAGAGCGAGCCGGTGTTCCTGACAACCGCCAATCCGTTCGAGCGCTTTCGCATCGGCGACGGCGCAGGCTCGTACAATGCCGATCCGGCCAAGCGCAAGCTGTTGCCGGGCAATCAGTTTCCGAACGACGGCTATGAGAACTTCGTCAAGCAGAACGTGCCGCGATGGACCACCACGGATGATGCGATCATTGCCGCCTATATCGCCGAGATCGACCGCGTCGGCCCCTCCATCATCCTGTTTCACAGCCAGGCCGGCAGTTTCGGCTTCAAGGTGGCGCAGGCGCGGCCCGACAAGGTCAAGGCGCTGATCGCGATCGAACCCGCCGGGGTCGGCGATCCCGCCAAGGTCGAAAGCTTGAAGAACATTCCGACGCTGATGGTCTATGGCGACTATATCGAGCAGGACGCGCGCTGGCCGAAGATCCGCGCCACCGGCGTCGCCTTTGCGGAAAGCATCAAGGCCGCCGGCGGCAGCGTCGATGTCGTCGACCTGCCGAAGGCCGGCATCAAGGGCAATTCGCACATGGTGATGATGGACAAGAACAACGCCGAGGTCGCTGACCTGATCCAGAAATGGCTCGAGGGCAAGGGCCTCACCAAGTAACGCATACTTTACGGAAGAGAGCACCGCGCAATGCACGGAACGAGAATTCTGGAGGAGGCGGACCGCCTGATGACGGTCTGCAATTCCTGCCGCTATTGCGAGGGGCTCTGCGCGGTGTTTCCGGCGATGGAAATGCGCCGCGCGTTTTCCGACGGCGACCTCAATTACCTCGCCAACCTCTGCCACGGCTGCGGCGCGTGCTACACCGATTGCCAGTTCTCGCCGCCGCACGAGTTCAACGTCAATGTGCCGCAGACGCTTGCCGTCGCGCGGAACGAATCCTACGCAGCTTACGTCTGGCCCCGCGCCTTTTCCGGCGCCTTCGCGCGCAACGGCCTCGTGATCAGCATCGTTGCCGCGCTCAGCGTCGCCGCCTTCATCTTCGGCTTTGCCGCCTTCCACGACCGGCAAGTGCTGTTCGGCGTCCACACCGGCCCCGGCGCGTTCTACAAATTGATGCCGCACAACGCGATGGCGGCGCTGTTCGGCGCCGCTTTCCTCTATGCGATCGTGGCGCTGGTCATGGGCGTGCGCGCGTTCTGGCGCGATATCGGCGAGCCCGTCGGCATGCGCGCCGATGCGGGCTCGATCTGGCAGGCGATCCGCGACGCCGGCGAGTTGCGTTATCTCGATGGCGGCGGCGTCGGCTGCTTCAACGAGGACGATCGCCCGACCGACCGCCGCAAGATCTATCACCACCTCACCTTCTACGGTTTCGGGCTGTGCTTTGCCTCGACCAGTGTCGCGACGCTCTATCATTACTTCCTGGCGCGTCAGGCGCCCTACCCGTGGTGGGACCTGCCTGTCGTGCTGGGTACGCTCGGCGGCATTGGGCTGTTGATCGGGCCCGTGGGACTGCTCCTCGAAAAATGGAAGCGCGATCCTGTGCTGGTCGATGAAAAACGCCTCGGCATGGATGTCGCGTTCATCGTCATGCTGTTCCTCACCAGCCTGACCGGCATGGCGCTCTTGTTCCTGCGCGCAACGCCGGCGATGGGTCCGCTACTGGCGCTGCATCTCGGCGTGGTGTTCTCGCTGTTCATCACCATGCCTTATGGAAAGTTCGTGCATGGCATTTATCGGTTCGTCGCCCTGGTGCGTTATGCGCGCGAGCGGCGGATGATGGGGCATGTTTGACACCGTCATTGTGCTCCGTTCTCTCCACTCGTCGTCCCGGCCTTGAGCCGGGACCCATACGCCGCGGCGCTCGTTGTTTGGGAAGGTATCTAACGCCGGCGTTCTCGCCGACGGGCCGCGGCGTATGGGTCCCGGGTCAAGCCCGGGACGACGGCCGTGATTGTAGATGCGCAATCATTCAAAACGCAACTTCGCGTTCTCGCGACGCATTGCGCCCGAGCTTTGCCAGAAATTCCTTGCCCCCAAAATGAGAGGGCGCAGGGAAGACCGGGTGCGCGCTGCACCCGCGGTCCCGTGTGCGGTTAGCACAAGAAATGCGGCACACGAGCATACAGGGCAGCGGAGAACACCCGGCCTTCCCTGCGCAATGGCTTTACGGCTTATGCCGTGCTCTCCCCGGAGACGAGTTCTTGGTTGACTCCGTC
>NZ_JAFCMC010000032.1:0-82524 GCF_018130085.1 Bradyrhizobium sp. AUGA SZCCT0169
CCTTGTCTGAGATCTCAACAACCTCATTCTGGCACAACTGATGCCGTAGGGGGCCGTCCACACCATCACTCCGCGGCAGTTATTGTTGGAGAAGGTATCTGACGCCAGCGTTCTCACGGATGGGCCGCGGCGTATGGGTCCCAAGGCCGGGACGACGTCCGTAGTTGTTGTTGCACAGTGCACTGAACACACCCTCGCGATCTCGCGACGCATCGCGCCCGAGGTTTGCTCTTGAACTTCCACCCTCTCAAACAGAGGGCGCAGGGAATGCCGGATGCGCGCTGCACCCGCGGTCTCATGTGCGGTTAGCACAAAACAAAGTGCACATGAGCATACAGGGCAGCGGAGAACATCCGACATTCCCTGCGCAATGGCTTTACGGCTTATGCCGTGATCTCCCCGGAGACGAGTTCTTGGTTGACTCCGTCACCACCGGTTCAGCTTGCGCTTAGCCGACGGCTTGACACCTGCAACGGGTGCCAGGACCACACAGTTTTGCCGTACGCTTTTCCACGCCGTCGTCGAGGCGTAAACCGGCGTCCACCGCAACCCGCCCAACGTCCGTGACGACGGCCGACGCCCTCTGAGTGGGACGGGATGGGCAAACATATGCACCTGATTTTGCTTCTGGTAAACAGAAATATTTTTTATTTCGGGGCTTGACACGTTTTCCGTAAATCAGAACTGATTTGCCCGTCGGGTTGATTTGTCGCAGTCCAAGCGGGAAATTTTACTTGCCAGCGGGACGACGCACTTGGCTCAAGGGTGATGATACGCTCTTTCACAGCACGCGGATCGCAAGATTGCTCTTGCGCGCGAGGCGACGCACTCGGTAGGCCGGATTGGAGCCGAAGGCGTAAATCCGCCGCCTTGGTTGACTCCGAAGGCGGCGGATTACGCTTCGCTCCAATCCGCCCTACACTTTCCGTCTACTCCGGCCCGGGAACGTCAAGCCCGTCGGTGGTGTACTGGCGGATCTTGTTGCGCAGCGTGCGCACGGAAAGGCCGAGCACGCGCGCGGCGCGGGTGCGATTGCCGTCGCACCGAACCAGCGTCTGCACCACCAGCTCGCGCTCGACCGCTTCGACGGTGGAGCCGATCAGCATCGGAACAATTTCATGGGGCGCAAGGTCGTGGGGCGGAATTTCTTGGGGCACAAGGCTTTGCGAATTCGGCGACGAAAACTCCGGCGCGCCGGCAAAAGAATCCTGGGTCATCAACACCTCCCGATCAACGCTAGCCCCCAAACACGGAGCAGAAGCATCAGGAATCAACGGCCCCCAAGCCGCTGAGGGGAAGGTGGGCGGAAATGGTTAACGAAATACTAACGGGGAAGGTCCGCGTGCGGTCGTGCGAAATCAGGTCCGTGCCTCGCGGCCGTGCCATATCCGGGTGATGAGGATGTCCTTGGTCTCGGGGAGAGCGGCATAGCGCACGATGTAGCCGGACGCACCAAACCGGACCACGATCTGCCGGATGTCGGCGTCCCCGGTCGCCATGCCGAGGTCTGGAAATTCCTGCAGTCGGTTGATCGCGGTCCAGATCGATGCCAGCGCGCGTTGCGCGGCGCCGGGATTATTCTGGTCGAGAAAGCTTCGCAATCGCTCGACGTCTTCAACGGCGTCGGGCGCAAGCAGGATCATCCGATCTTGCGCGGCGCGGGGCGAGGCAGCTCGTCCGCCGAACCCCAGCTTGCCACCCAATCCTTCACGTCGTCGAGCGGCACGGCAGCGCGGGTCCGGTTGAACGCATCGAGCCGCCGGCGGTCCTCCGCGATGTCGGGACCTGCGATATCGACCACGGAATCGAGCAGCGCCACCGCTTCCGCGAGCACGGCCGCGACTTCCTGCCCGCGCTCGCTCGCCATCTCGCGCAAGCGAGCGTCAGTGTCAGCGTCGATATCCAGGGTGCGGCGGATGATGTTCATGCAGGAAGGATAATAGCGGAGGGGCGGATTGTCGAGATGTCGGCTCGTAGGATGGGTAGCGCGACCGCGTCCGCTGAAGGTCAACCCGGCAAAGGTGGAAGCGAAACCCATCGAGGCAATCGCGACATCGGATGGGTTTCGCAAGGGCTCAACCCATCCTACGAGCGACCAGTCTGGTTGCAGGTTGCGCGCGGCGCGATCCCGAATACGATAGCCGCAACCGGCCAGCAGCAGGGAGGTTCGCGATGGCCCTCGACACCGACAAACTCGACGACACAGCGCTGGCGCTGCTCTATCTGACGCTCCACGACGACAACAGGGCCTGGAAGGGGATGGATTGGGGCGTGCTTGGCCGTCTGCACGACAAGGGCATGATCCACGATCCCGTGGGGAAGGTGAAGTCGGTGGTCTTCACGCAGGAAGGATTGGAGCGGGCCAAGGCGCTGTTTGAGGAGATGTTCAAGAGGTAGGGGCGGTGATTGCAGCTCGTAGGATGGGTCGAGCGACCGCGTCCGCCGAAGCTCAACCCGGCAAAGGTGGAAGCGAAACCCATCGAAGCGATCGCGACATCCGATGGGTTTCGCAAGGGCTCAACCCATCCTACAAGCCGCGTCCGCTAGCGCACCGGCTCCTTGGTCCGTTCTTCGGTTGCAACCGTTTCCGCCGTCCTGGTCGAGCGGACCATCAAAAATGTCCCCGAGAGCGTGGCGCCCGGCAATCGCCAGCGGCCGCTGATCTCCGTGGCGTCGGCATTGACCGCGCCTTCATAGAAGACCTTGTCATAGCCGTAGCCCGGCGGTTCGTACGTCTTGACGAACGACACCATGGTGCCGGAGCGTTGACCAGCGATCGAGGCGTTGTGAGTGCTCACCGGGCAGCCTGATGTCATGCAAGGTTCGGTCACGCTTCCTCCGAGCGCGCCACCGGAATCGATGAGCGTCGTCAGAAACGTGACCATTCCAACGGACGGCTGAATATAAGTGCCGTCCCAGACGCCGGTCAGATCGTTCGTCATTGCGGTCCAGGTGAGTGCGCGTACCTCACAACACCCGATTGCTCTCCTTCACCTTCTCCGCGTCCAGATAAACCTGTCCGCCCATATCCTTGAACTTCTGGCTCATCGTCGCCATCCCGTCTTCGATCACGCCTGACATCGACATGCCAACGCTGCCGGCGACCGCGCGCTTGTCGGGGTCGTTCAGCGTGGCGGCGTAGTCGCGGACGTCCTGCGTAATTTTCATCGAGCAGAACTTTGGGCCGCACATCGAGCAGAAATGGGCGACCTTGTGGGCTTCCTTGGGCAGCGTTTCGTCGTGATAGGCGCGGGCGGTTTCGGGGTCGAGGCCGAGGTTGAACTGGTCCTCCCAGCGGAAGTCGAAGCGGGCGCGGGAGAGCGCGTCGTCGCGCAGCTGGGCTGCCGGGTGGCCCTTGCCGAGATCGCTGGCGTGCGCGGCGATCTTGTAGGTGATGACGCCGACCTTGACGTCGTCGCGGTTGGGCAGGCCGAGATGCTCCTTCGGCGTCACGTAGCAGAGCATCGCGCAGCCGAACCAGCCGATCATGGCGGCGCCGATGCCTGAGGTGATGTGGTCATAACCCGGCGCGATGTCGGTCGTCAGCGGCCCAAGCGTGTAGAACGGCGCCTCGCCGCATTCCTTGAGCTGCTTGTCCATGTTGATCTTGATCTTGTGCAGCGGCACGTGGCCGGGGCCTTCGATCATGACCTGGCAGCCCTTCTTCCAGGCGATCTGCGTCAGCTCGCCGAGCGTCTCCAGTTCGGCAAACTGCGCGCGGTCGTTGGCGTCGGCGATCGAGCCGGGACGCAGGCCATCGCCGAGCGAGAACGAGACGTCATACTTGCGCATGAGATCGCAGATCTCTTCGAAATGGGTGTAGAGGAAACTTTCCTTGTGATGCGCGAGACACCACTTCGCCATGATCGAACCGCCTCTGCTGACGATGCCGGTGACGCGGTTGGCGGTGAGATGGATGTAGGGCAGGCGCACGCCGGCGTGGATCGTGAAATAGTCGACGCCCTGTTCGCACTGCTCGATCAGCGTGTCCTTGTAGAGCTCCCAGGTCAGCTTGACGGGATCGCCGTCGCACTTCTCCAGCGCCTGATAAATGGGAACGGTGCCGATCGGGATCGGCGCATTGCGCAGAATCCATTCCCGCGTGGTGTGGATGTTGCGGCCCGTCGAGAGGTCCATCACGGTGTCGGCGCCCCAGCGGATCGCCCACACCATCTTGTCGACTTCCTCCTCGACCGACGAGGTCACCGCGGAGTTGCCGATATTGGCGTTGATCTTGGTCAGAAAGTTGCGGCCGATGATCATCGGCTCGAGTTCGGCATGGTTGATGTTGCAGGGGATGATGGCGCGGCCGCGCGCGATCTCGCTGCGGACGAATTCCGGCGTCACGAACGCCGGCACCGCGGCGCCAAAGCTTTCGCCGTCGGCGATGGCGGCTTCCGCGCGCTCGAGCTGCACCTTGCGGCCGAGGTTTTCGCGGGTCGCGACGTAGATCATCTCCTTGGTGATGATGCCGGCGCGGGCGAATTCGAGCTGCGTGATCATGTGGCCGTCAAGCCCGCGCAGCGGCTTGTGGTGCGCGGTGAAGGCCTTTGCGGCATGCGAGGCGCCGACATTGCCATTGTCTTCCGGCTTGATGTCGCGGCCTTCATACTCCTCAACGCCGCCGCGCTCCTTCACCCACTCGATGCGCGCGCGCTTGAGGCCGGCATTGACGTCGATGGTGACATCGGGATCGGTGTAGGGACCGGAGGTGTCGTAGACCGGCAGGTTCGGCTCGCCTGCGCCTTCGCTCAAAATGATCTCGCGCAGGGGAACGCGGACATCGGCGGCTTCATCGGGGGTGACCCAGATTTTTCGCGAGGCGGGAAGGGGACCGGTGGTGACGGCGGGCAGGGTGGTGTCGGGGTTGGAGCGGATGTTCATGTTATCCTCCGTTGAATTTCTGATTGGTGTTTTTCGTCATTGCGAGCGCAGCGAAGCAATCCATGGTGCGGCAAGCGGAGAGATGGATTGCTTCGTCGCTGCGCTCCTCGCAATGACGTCGATGGTTTAGTGAATTCATCACGCGGCCTTCGCATCCTGGCCGAGCCATTGCCGCACCCGCGCGTCGGGGTCGGTGTTCTGGGTGACGTCTGAGACCACCGCGATCGAGTCGGCGCCGGCCGCAAAGATCTCGGCTGATTGCTCGAACTTGATGCCGCCGATTGCGACCAGCGGGATGTCGCCGATGCGCTTTTTCCATTCGGTGATTTTCGGAATGCCCTGCGGCGCGAAGCGCATCGATTTCAGCGTGGTCGGGAAGATCGGCCCGAGCGCGATGTAATCCGGCGCTGCGCGGAGCGCGGTCGCCAGTTCTTCGTCGTCGTGGGTGGAGATGCCGAGCGTCAGCTTTGCCTTGCGGATTTCGTCGAGATCGGCGTCGGCAAGATCTTCCTGGCCGAGATGCAGATGCTCTGCGCCCGCGACGATCGCCGCGCGCCAGTAATCATTGACCACGAGTTTTGTGGACGTGCCCTTGGTCACCGCGAGCGCGTCGCTGACGATCTGCAGCGCCTCGGAGTCGTTCAGGTCCTTGGCGCGCAGCTGGATGGTGCCGACGCCAAGCGCGGTCAGCCGGGCCACCCATTTGACGCTGTCGACGACAGGATAGAATTTATCAGGATACGGCATGCCAGAACGGTGTCCCGATGACAGGGGTTGAAGGGGAGGCGAAATCGCGGGCTTCCATCAGCCCGGCCTCGTAAGCGGTACGTCCAGCCTCGACGCCGAGGCGAAACGCATTCGCCATCGCGACGGGATCGGCGGCTTTTGCGATTGCGGTGTTGAGCAGCACCGCGTCGTAGCCGAGCTCGAGGGCGTGGGCGGCGTGCGACGGCGCGCCGAGGCCGGCATCCACCACCAGCGTGATGTCAGGCAGCCGGTCGCGCAGCAGTTTTAGGGCGTCGCGGTTGGTGATGCCTTTTGCACTTCCAATCGGCGCGGCCCATGGCATCACGACCTTGCAGCCGGCGTCGACCAATCGCATCGCAACCCCGAGGTCTTCGGTGCAGTAGGGAAATACTTCAAAGCCGTCCTTGATCAGGATGCCGGCGGCCTCGACGAGGCCAACCACGTCGGGCTGCAGCGTGTCGTTGTCGGCGATCACTTCCAGCTTGATCCAGGGCGTGCCGAACAATTCGCGCGCCAGCTTGGCCGTGGTCACCGCTTCCTTGACGCTGCGGCAGCCGGCGGTGTTCGGCAGCACCGACACGTCGAGCTCGCGGATCAGCGACCAGAACGCATCCCCGGTCTTGCCGCCGGCGGATTCGCGCCGCAGCGACACGGTGACGATACTGGCGCCGGAGGCGCGGATCGCGCCTTGCATGATCGCCGGCGAGGGATACAGCGCGCTGCCGATCAGCAGGCGTGAGGTGAAGGTTTTGCCGTAGAAGTTCAGCATGGTCGGTATCCCAGCATACAGGCTGTCATCCCCGCGAAGGCGGGGATCCAGTATTCCAGAGGCCGTGGTGTTGAATCGAGAAGCCGCGGCGTACTGGGTCGCCCGGTCAAGCCGGGCGATGACAGCGGAGTTTGACGAACCACCATCCTCACCCTCCCTGCCGTGGCGTGATGATCTCGATGTCGTCGCCGGCTTTCAGCATCGTCTCGGCCCAGCGGCTTTTCGGCAGCACGTCGTAATTCAGCGCGATCGCGAAATGCGTGCCTTCGTATTCGAGCTCGCTGAGCAGCGCGTCGATGCGCGAGGCGGTGATCTCGCGCGCCTCGCCGTTGATGGTCACACGCATTGCATCACCTCATTGTCGATCACGCCGCGCTGCAGATAAGCGAGCGTCAGCTCGGCCAGCGCGGGGGCCAGCAGAAAGCCGTGGCGATAGAGCCCGTTGACGGCGATCTTGTCGTTGTTGATTGCGATCCGCGGCAGATTGTCGGGATAGGCCGGGCGCAGCCCTGAGCCGAATTCGACGATGCGGGCTTCGGCGAAAGCCGGATGCACCGCATAGGCAGCGCCGAGCAATTCCAGTGCCGAGCGCACGCTGACGCCGGTGTCCTCGGCCTCGATCGAGGTCGCGCCCAGCATGAACCTGCCGTCGCCGCGCGGGATCACATAGAGCGGCCAGCGCGGATGGATCAGCCGGACCGGGCGCGCCAGTTCCACTTCCGACGTCTCGACGATGATCATCTCGCCCTTGACGCCGCGCAGCTCCGGCTGCGTGTCGCGCGCGGCCAGGCCACGGCAATCGATCACGATGCCGTCGAGATCGTCCGCGCTGGCGTCATGGTCAAACTTGATCTGGCCGCCGGCCGCGGCGATGCGCGCGTGCAGTTCCGGCAGCACGCGCCGCGGCTCGACATGACCCTCATCGGCGTAAAACAGCCCGTCGCGAAAACGGCCCTCCAGCGACGGTTCGAGTTCGCGCAAGGCTAGCGCGTCCAGCCTGACATGGCCTGACGTGAGCTTGGCAAAACGTTCGAAATCGGCACGGTCGCGCGGATGCGCCACGACCAGCGATCCGTTGAACGGAGTTTTGGGAAAATGCTTGCGCCAGAGGTCGAGCGAGCGGATGCCGAGCCGGCCGATCACCGGTTCCGACGCCTCGGCTTCGCACCAGGGCGCGAGCATGCCGCCGGCCCAATGGCTGGTGGACAGCGTCATCGCGGCGTCACTGCGCTCGTACAGAGTGACGGCGTGGCCGGCCTCTGCGAACAGCAACGCCTGCCATGCGCCGGCAATGCCGGCGCCGATAATAGATACAGGGGAATCCCCCCGCGGCTTGAAACCCTGAAACATCCCTGTCCCTTCGCCGGCATGACCCGGATCAGGTTCAAAGGGTCACCGCGGTCCCAAACCGTGCCATTTGGCAGGTCCAAGCTTGCGGTATCTCAGCTCCTCGTCGGAGCCCCCCTCGGAACAGGTCTAATGTAAGCCGATGTGGGGGCGTGTCAACGCGGCTTGGCGGCGTTTGCACCTGATAAGGCGTCTGGCGGTTGCGGAACCTGCGGCTTCGCCTCGGCGAGTTTCTTCGGACGCTTCTTCGGGATCGGGACGAGCGTCGCTGCTGCTTTCGGCTTTTCGACCACCTCGGCCGGTTTCAAAGCTTCTTTCGGCTCAATAGCTGCTTCCTTCGCCTCCACCGGGGCGTCCCTGGCCGGCGTGATGTCCCTTGGCGGGGCGCTCGCCAGCACCGGTCCCGGCTGGTTCAGCCGTTCCAGCCGCTGGCGCTTTGCAACGTAATAATAGCCGCTGGCGTATAAACGCATGGCGCGGGCATGATCGCTGTTGGCGGCGCGCCAGGCGCCGGCGAGATATTTCACGCCATAGGTGAGATTGGTGTCGGGATCGCGCAGGCCCGCCGCGTCGCCGGCGTAGCCAAGGCCGCGCGCGGTCGGAAGCTTGATCTGCATCAGCCCGATCGTGCCGCCGCGTCCGACCAGATCCGGATGATATCTGCTTTCGCGAACGATCACGCGGTGCACCAGCGCTTCCGGCACATTGTTGGCGCGGGCATGGGCGGCGACCAGGCTTTCATATTGCGCGCGCTGTTGCGCTGCAGCTGGTGGCGCAACCAAAAAAGTTGCCACGACGGAGAACGCGGCCAAGTTCAGCAAAGCTTTCATAAAAAAATCTCGGGAGCGCAACTTGCGCGTTAACGATTTGCGTAACACGATTATTGTGGTGGATCGACGGGCAATAGAGGAAAAATTCGACGCCATTGCGGCGATTGGTTCGAACAGGATTGCGGCGATTCGTCCGAGCATGAATGTCGTGCAAATGATTCGAGGAAGGTTTAAAACCTCGCGACAGCTTGTTCAGTTTCGACAGCAGACCTGTCTATTTCAAATACAAAACAAAAATATCAGCGAGGGGAGATGCGCCATGGCTCGACTGGATTCCAGCTATTTGCCCCGTGAGAATCCCTGTGCCCAATGCGGAACGCCGATCTCGAGACCCGACTGGATCGAAAGCAACGCGGGCCGTACGTCCTTCCTGTGGTATTGCCGCGTCTGCGACTATCAGTTCGAGGCGGTCGCGATCTACGAGGAATCGCATCCGGATTCACTGGCGGCCTGAGTAACAACAAAACCCGATCTACGCAGCAACGCTCTGCTGGTGAACCGGCAATTGTATCCGCACCACCAGCCCACGTGGTTGCCGGTCGTGCAGTGAGAGCGTGCCGCCATGGGCGAGCACGATGGCGTTGGCGATGGAAAGGCCGAGGCCGAAGCCCGCGGCTTCATCCATGTTGCGGGCGTCGTCGCCGCGCACGAACGGCTCCAGCACGTTCTGCTTGTGCGCGTCCGAAATGCCGGGGCCGTCGTCTTCGACGTCGATGGTGATCCGGTCATCAGACACGCGAAGACGGATGACGGCCTCGGCGCCGAACCGCACGGCATTTTCCACGAGGTTGGTGACGCTGCGGTGCAGATCGTCCGGCCGCACCGTCGCCATCGCATGCGCGGGGCCGTCGTAAGCGACCTTGCGACCCATGTCGCCGAATTGATCGGTGATCAGCTGCAGCGTGCTGGCGACGTCGGCCAGCGTCATCGATTCAAGCCTGCGGTCGTTGCGCAGGAACGACAGCACCGATTCCAGCATCACGCGCATCTGGTCGAGATCGTCGAGCATGCGGCTGCGATGGGTTTCGTCCTCGATGAATTCGGAGCGCAGCCGCATTCGTGTGATCGGCGTACGCAGATCGTGGCTGATGGCGGCGAGCATTTTGGTGCGGTCGTCGATCAGGCCGGTGATGCGCGCGCATCCGGTTCAGCGCCCGTGCGACCGAGCGGATTTCCTCCGGCCCACGCTCGGGCAGCGGCGCCGCCGCGCCGTTGAGGCTGAAGCTTTCGGCGGCCTTTGCGGGTCCTGGCGTACCGGGTGGCCCCGGCGGCGCCGGTGGTCCGCCCCCGGCGGTCCGCCGCCCGCGGACGGTGCGTCATCGAGTGACGACACTTCTTCGAGCACCACTTCGCTCGACGAAATCCTCAAGCAGTTTTTGCAGACACTGCAGGAATCACTGTCGGCGTCGTCATCCACGAGCTACAGCGCGACCGGCAGTTCGGGCACATCGAGCACCGGTGCGTCGTTCTCGGCGTTGCTGATCGACTACCGGAGCTGACGTCTTTTCTGCGCAGCGAGCGATGTAGCCATCTTTTTCCGAAAGGGAAGGGAGGCTGTCTCATTTTGCGGTGCGGGAACTGGCCACCGGCTGGAGCGTTAGACTCTTGATTCATGTGTGGAGGGTCCGATGGCAATCGACGTCATGACCAAGCCGCATCAGTTGATCGCGAGCGATCGTGTCGAAGGCACCGCGGTGCGACGACCGAACGGCGACATGATCGGCCATATCGAACGGCTGATGATCGACAAGATCTCCGGCAAAGTATCTTACGCCGTGTTGAGCTTCGGCGGGTTCCTCGGCATGGGCACCAACCTGCTTCCGTTGCCCTGGGGCCGGCTGAGCTACAATACCAAATTCGAAGCCTACGAACTCGACATCGACGATGAAGAGTTGAAGCGTGCGCCGTCGTTCCGCGCCGACAAGGATTTCGATTGGGGCGATCGCGCACAGGAAGCGGAACTGCATCGCTACTACGGCATGCCGCCTTACTGGGGCGGATTCTAGAGCGTTTTCAAGCGAAGCGGGGAGCGGTTCGCGTTAAGGAAACGGGCAAAATATCAAGTCGCGCCTGTGTTCCATTCTCGAAACATTGGAACACTTGCTCAGGTGGCGGGTTTTCTCGGCATCGATTTCGAAACTGAGGAGAACCGATATGTTAGCTAAATATACCATCGCCGGCCTGGCCGGTTCTGCGTTGCTTGCATCGGTCGCGTTCGCACAGGCACCGACGACTCCCGCTGAACCGAGCAAGGCCCCAGCGCCTGCCGCTGAAACAAGCAAGGCGCCAGCGCCTGCGACGGCGTCTGACATGTCTTCGTCGTTCCAGGGCACCTGGCGCGCCTCGAAGATGGTCGGCTTGAACGTGTACAACGACAAGAATGAAAGCCTCGGCTCGATCAACGACCTGCTCACCGACAAGAGCGGTGACATCAAGGCCGTGGTGATCGGCGTTGGCGGCTTCCTCGGCGTCGGCGAGCATCTGGTTGCGGTGCCGCTCGACAAGGTCAAGTTCGTCATGGAGCCCGTCGCCTATACCGGCGCCGCAAACGCGCCCGCCAGCGGCGGCGCACGGCCGGGATCGACCACGACCACGGGTGCGGCCACGGCGCCTGCGGCTAAGTCGAATCCCTGGTATCCGGATCACGCCGTGCTCAGCGCGACCAAGGATGAGCTGAAGGCGATGAGCGAGTTCAAGTACTCGACCAACTAAGCTCGCGACTTTAAGTCTCGACTAAACTAACGGAAACGCGCCCGGTCAGCGGGCGCGTTTTTGTTTTTCGTCATTGCGCGCTCCACGAAGCAATCCATTCCTTCTTTGCGCCGCGGCATGGATTGCTTCGCGGAGCCTGTCATCGGGCGCGCATTCGCGCGACCCGTTGGCTCGCAATGACGACAGAATGCTGCACCGCATCCTATCAGGCCTCAAATCCCGATGTTAGGCTGAGGCGCGGCAGGAGCACCTTTAAGTCCTGCCTGTAACATCAACGGGAGGACGACATGGCTGAGAGCGTCTACAAGGTGATTGAGCTGATCGGTACCAGCAAGGACTCCTGGGAAAAGGCCGCGTCCGCGGCTGTGGCGAGGGCCGGAAAATCCTTGCGCGATCTTCGCGTCGCCGAAATCGTGCAGCTCGATCTGCAACTGGACGCCAAAGGCAAGGTCGAAGCCTACCGCGCCAAGGTGAAAGTCTCGTTCAAATTTGAAGGGTGATATACGCGTACCCACCACCGTCATGGCCGGGCATAGCCGTCCGAAGGACGGCGTCGCTTCCGCTAGCCTATGCCCGGCCATCCACGTCTTTCTTGCTTGACGGAAGTCTAGACGTGGATGCCCGGGACAAGCCCGGGCATGACGACTTCTAATATCGACGGCGCTCACAATCCCGGCAGCGCGGTCACAAACACATTGATGGCGCCTTCGGCTTCCGCGATCACGCGCAGCGTTTTCGAATCGAAGGCGATGTCGGCCAGCCGCAGCTTGGTGATCTCGGCAGAGACGCGAATGCCGTCCTCGTTCTTCTGGAAGTCCGCGATCACGGCGGCGATCTTTTTCTGCGCATTGCTGGCGAAGGGCTTGAGGTCGACGGTGGCCTTGTCCGCCAGCGCCTTCTGCAGATGTGGCATCGCCGCGCGCGCGGCGGCACCGAGCAGGCCGAACGCCGCTTCCGACTCGACCGCGAGCTCGACATCGGTCAGCCGCAGGGTCTGCTGTGCCTGATCGAGCACCGGCTTGCCCCAGATATGCACATTGGCCTCGCCGCCGAAGCCGAAGAAGCTCTTCTTCTCCTTGGCGTTCACCAACAGCGAAATCAGCAGGCGATTGCCGGATGCCGCCACCGTGGCGCGCTTCACGGTGACGTCGACTGAACCCGAGCCGTCCTCGGGAAAGGTCTTTCCGGCGAACTGCGCCTCGATGATCTTGTTGATGTCGGTGAAGGGCATGTCGACGGGGACGCCGATTGCGACCCGGCCCGGCGTCGGCGGCACGATCGAGATGGTGGCAGGAAACGGGCAACT
This sequence comes from Bradyrhizobium sp. AUGA SZCCT0169, assembly GCF_018130085.1. Classification (NCBI taxonomy): domain Bacteria; kingdom Pseudomonadati; phylum Pseudomonadota; class Alphaproteobacteria; order Hyphomicrobiales; family Nitrobacteraceae; genus Bradyrhizobium; species Bradyrhizobium sp. AUGA SZCCT0169. The sequence continues at coordinate 12,596 of NZ_JAFCMC010000032.1, forward strand.
GGGCTTGGTCTCGACCGGGGTGATGCGGGTCTCCGCCTCGATGCCGAGCGTCAGTATCAGCGCCTGTGCGTCGACGCGCGGTTGGGCTGCGATGGCCCGTGTCGGCCGCAGCTCAAGCCACAGCGCCGGCAGCGATGAGCTGGCGCCGGTGCCCTGCAGCGGGATCGAGCGGCAGGCCTTGGCCCATTGCACCTTCGCGTTGTTTTCAAACGCGGGATCGTTACGCATCCGCGCCTGCACCAGATTGATCTGATCGGCGACCGTCTTGTCGATCAGCGGCTTGACCTGGGCCGGCACGTTGATGCGGGCACCGGCCATCGTCACGCTGGTGTCGCCCAGATTCACCTGGGCGGCGAGATTGGGCTCGATGCGCCAGGCGGCGGCGATCTTCGGCCGCGCGGTGATGACGACATTGCCCTTGATCTCGGCTGACGCGTTGAGGTTCTTGATGTTCACGCTGCCGATCTGTTTGGCGACGTTGCCGCCGAGCAGGCCGCCGAGCGCGTCGCCGACCGCCCCCGTTGCCTTTGCCGACAGCGAACCGGTGACGTTGAGCATCCCGGTCAGCGGCGTCGTCAGCGTCAGCGCGTCCTGCGCGCCGGTCGCGGCGATCGGTCCGCGCGAGGCGGTCCAGCCGATATCGGCGTTCTGCAGGATCTGCGAGATGGGATTTTCGGCCTTGCCGTTGAAGGCGCGCGGCGAAGCCCGATCGGCGGCGTCGCGGATCGCCGTCAACGCGACTGCGATCGGCGCCATCACGGTGGAGCTGCGCGGGGCGGGAGCGAGTGGCGGCAATTCGACAAGCGCCGGCGGCTTGACCGTGCCGCGCGGCGCCAGCCAATCCATAGCTTTCAGGCTGATCAGAAACGAAACCGCGATCACCGCGGCCCCGATCAGGATCGTTTTGGAATGCATCGGCAGACGCATCGTCCCCCCGGACCGATTGAGCCCTGGCATTTTCGGACCGCTTCGCGCGAAGAAAACGCGTCAAAAACAAGGCTGGAGCCCGACCGGCTCCGGCGGGAATTTTACAGGGACGGGGCGGGCGGCGCCAGAGCGGGATCAGGCCGGTCGTCGGATGCGTTAACGCCGGCGCCTGGCGAGCCCGTTGCTGTTCGGCCAGCCCGCGGCACCGTCGGTTCTCAAGGGCAGGTTCCAGCTGGCGGCGTGTGCTTGAGCGCGCGGCCGGCAGCTACGGCGGTCAGTTTGCCGTCCAGAACGGAGGCCGCCCCATTGACCAATAGTGTCTGCACGCCGACGCTCAGTTCGCGAGGGCGCACATAGTCCGCCCTGGGGGCGTAGCGAGCAGGGTCGAACACCACGACGTCGGCAAAATAGCCGGGCCTCAAATAACCGCGCCGGTCGAGCTTGAAAATGTCGGCCGACAGGCCGGTGGACTGGCGGATAAACGTCTTCAGGTCGATGACGTGCCTCTCCTGGACATAAACCGCATATTTTTGTGGAAAGGTCGCATATTGGCGGGGATGGCCATCGGTGCCGTCAGAACCGGTGACCACCCACGGCTGCTTCATGACGAGGTCGACGTCGCTGTCGATCATGTTGAACGAGGCGATCGAGTCCTTGACATTGGCGCGGAGAATCCGCACCGCGGCGTCGACCGGTTCGACCTTCCATGTTTCCGCCATCTCCGAAAGCCGCTTGCCAGTCCATGGCCGCTCAACGCTGGTCAGCAGGATAGATTCGGCGCCGCCGCGGCGTCGCAGGTTCTCGATCATCTCAACGCGTATCCTGACCATCGCCGCCGGATCATCGAAGCGCTGGATCATGGCCGGATAGCCACCGTCGACCGCCCAGCGCGGCACGAGCGCAGCGTCGAGGCTGGTGCTCGACGCCAGCCATGGATACTGGTCGGCCGTCACCCGCTGGCCGGTCGCTCTCGCCGCCTCGATCAACCGGATCACATCCGGCACCTGTCCCTGCAGATCGACGCCGAGCGCTTTCAGATGCGCGAAGTGGACTGGGATCTCGGCTTCGCGGCCGATCTGCAGAACCTCCCTGGCCGAGTTCATCAGGCCGATGGAGTAGGAGCTCTCGTCGCGCTGATGGGTGTCATAGATGCCGCCGCGCCGGGCGGCCTCCCTGGCCAGGGCCACCACCTCGTCAGTCTTGGCGAAACTCTGCGGGGCGTAGAACAGCCCGGCGGAAAGCCCGATCGCCCCCTCGCACATGCCCTTGGCGACGAGTTCCTTCATGCGCTCCAGTTCCGGTGGGGTGGGCGCGCGGGCATTATGGCCGAGCACCGCCTCGCGCACCGCGCCGAATCCGACATAGCTGGCGATGTTGGTGCCGATCTTCTCCGCTTCCAGCCGGGCGTGATCGGCGGCCACCGCCGGATCGCCCCTGCCGTCGACGCCGATGAAGATGGTCGAGACACCCTGCATCTGCCACGGCGCGTTCAGGCGCTTGGCCGCATCGGGCGAGCGGATGAAGCTCTCCGGGTGGGTATGAACGTCAATGAATCCGGGCGCCACGATCATGCCCTGCCCGGCGATGTTCGCTGTTGCGGCAGGTGCGCCGGCGGAAGGGCCGACATAGACGATCTTGTCCGCGGTGACCGCGATGTCGCCGACAAGCGGGGCTTCGTCGCCACCGGTGTAGATGGTGCCACCCCGGATGGCGAGATCGGCAGTCTGTGCGACGGCTGCGCCGGCGTTCGCGATGAATCCGGCGCACACGGCGGCAAGCAGGGCAGGCGTGCATTTCATTGGCAATCTCCGCAGGCGGACGGCGTCCTGGAACAGCGCGGCGAGGAGCGTCATCGTCGTTGCCGCCAAGTCTTGGGAATTGTTCGTGATGTCCGGCGGGATACTAGTTGGCGCGATCTGACCGATCCAATGCAAAATTCACATTGGACAGGCCGGACCTAGCACGAGGATTTGCGCTGGTGGCGACGGGTGTGTAGATTCACTCGAAGTCAGCGAGCCGTCGTTGACGAAGGCCTCAGCAATGCTGAGGTTGATCCTGTCCGTGAGGCTGGATTGGGTGGCGGCTCGCTGGCGTCCGGCTTTCGCCAAGGGTCAGCCAAGGCTCCGCGAAGACTCCGCGCGATCATCTGCACCAAAATCCCCGCACATCGATCGCGGACGACGATAGTTCGTCGGGCGCAGGATAGAGTTACGAGCGGCGCCCAACGGGCCGCGCTTTGCGCACGCCCGTTGGGCTCACTCCACCTTTCGGACTAGCCGCCGGGCGGTGTGTATGAGCCACGAAGCTGGACCGCCTTCTGGCGAACCAGCATGATTTCATCCTGCGTCCACAACCGAGTCAGGGTTACATTGTGGATGGCTCCGGATGCCACCACCGTGCCCGAAATGGCCGGTGCTGCATTGGGGTCAGGTACATCGAAGATTACCAGAACGCCGGGTCCATCGGCCGCGGTGCTGTATATCGAAAGCAATTTGCCACCAGCTGCTTCGATCAGCTTTTTCGCCGCTTCCTGGCGATTGGTCTTGGGATTTTCCAAGATCTTGTTGAGAGCTTGAGGCGTATATTGTGCCGTCATACAAAAATGCATGATGTCCTCCTGTTGGGTGTGTTTGATCAACGAGGCGCACGCCTCCCTGCCGGCTCCATTGAAAACGGATCGGCCCCCCAAAACGTGAGATGAACATTGCAAGCCCGCCGTGGGCAAAAATACCGCTAGCACTCCAACGGGCCTTCGGCACTGCCCGCTTGCGGCTGCCGGTTAACCTACATCAATCGCGCGTCATGCGGAAGAGCGCTTGGGCCGAGACCGTTCGGCTTAATCCTAAAGCGAAGCCGACGATCCCTCTAGCGTCAAAGGATCGGTCCGGCGCAGGAAGAAGCACGCGGTGAAAATCGCCAACGCGCTGAAGCCATATGGGGCTTATGGAATCGCCGGCGAAGTGCCGACTGAGTCATTCCGCCTTGATGTTTGCCGTGCGGATCACCTTGCCCCACTTCTCGGTTTCATCGGCGATGAACGTGCCGAAGTCGGCAGACGAGCCTGAAAGCATCGTGCCGCCGAGATCGGTAAGCCGCGCCCTTGCCACAGGGCTTGCGAGGATCGCGTTGATTTCCTTGTTGAGCAGGCCAACAATTTCGGCTGGCGTGTCCTTCGGGGCGCCAACGCCGAAAAACGCACTCGCCTCGAAGCCCAGCACGCTGTCGCCTACCGTCGGGATGTCAGGCAAGCCATGTCAGCGTGTTGCGGTTGTGACCGCCAATGCCCGCAGTCGGCCAGCCCTGATGTGTTCGATCGAATTGGAGACGTTATCGAAGGCGACCTGTATTCGGCCACTCAGCAGGTCGGTCAGCACGCCCGGCATGCCGCGATACGGCACATGCACCATGTCGACGCCGGTCATTTGCTTGAACAACTCGGCGCAGACATGGACGGAGGTTCCGATGCCGGCCGAGCCGTAGCTGATGCTGCCGGGATTGGCCTTGGCATAGGCAATAAGCTCAGGAACGGTCTCGACCGGGAGTGATGGAGTTACCTCCATGACATTCGGAACACGCATGATGGCCGCGACCGGCGAGATGTCGCGGATGAAATTGAAACTGAGATTGCCGTAAAGCGCCGGGCTGATTGCATTCCCGACGCTGATCAGGAGCAGCGTGTGGCCATCGGGTGACGCGCGAACCACCGCTTCGGTGGCGATGTTGCTGCCGGCGCCCAGACGGTTCTCAACGATGAATTGTTGCCCGAGGCGCTCCGACAAGGCCTGGCCAATGATGCGCGCCAGGATGTCAACGATGCCGCCGGCAGCGAACCCGGCGATGATCCGAACCGGCCGCGACGGCTAGGTCTGCGCCCGCGCTATCCGCGAAGCGGCCGGGAACGCGGCAGCACCCGCTGCCAGATTCAAAAATCGACGGCGCTGAAGCTTCATGAATCCTCCCTGCAATCGACGGCGGCGTTGTTCCGCCTTTTTGACCGCCGAGCACATTGTGCCGGCCGACGGCGTCGTTGCTCTTGATTGCCGAGTTCTAAGCAACATAACGCACTTCGGCCGTGCGCGAAGATGTTTTGGGGAATGGTGCCGGCAGCAGCGAACTGCGCAACGCAAAAACGGCCCCGGCGAATGCCGGAGCCGTTTTGGATTTCGAAGTTTGAGTTTTAGCGGATGGCGCGACCGAGGTCGGCGCGGCGATCCGTCATCGGCAGCACGATCACCTTGGTGCCGACGCTGACGCGCGAATAGAGGTCGCTGACGTCTTCATTGGTGAGGCGCAGGCAACCTGAGGAAACGCGGGTGCCGATCGTCTCGGGAGCATTGGTGCCGTGGATGCGATAGATGGTGCCGCCGAGATACATCGCGCGGGCGCCGAGCGGGTTACCCGGGCCACCGGTCATGTGGCGCGGCAGGTAGGGCTGGCGGGCGATCATTTCCGGGGGCGGGGTCCAGGCCGGCCATTCCGCCTTCTTGGTGATCGTCTGCGTGCCGGACCAGGTGAAGCCGTCGCGGCCGATGCCGATGCCGTAGCGCATCGCCTGGCCGTTGCCCATCACCAGATAGAGATAGGTGTTGGGGGTGTCGATGATGATGGTGCCCGGAGCTTCGCGGGTGTTGTAGTTCACGACCTGGCGGCGCAGGCGGGCGGGCAGCTCGAAGCGCTCTTCGTCCTGCGAGGGAGCAACCGCGACCGGCGGCGGAGCGGCTTCGACCGGGGGCGCCATGAAGAAGGGAAACAGCGGCAGCGGGGCTGCGGCGGCGGGTGCGGAAAATGCGGTCGCGCCGATCGCGATGGCGCCGAAAGTGGCGGCGGCGAGGCGGGTATTCAGTTTGAATGAATTGAACATCGGTCGTCCCCTTCAGTTTGCGCCCTGTCGCGCCAGTTCCAGCGCGTCGTTGAGGCAAACCAGTACAGGCCAACCGTTTCAGGACATTTGCACAATGCCGCCAAAATGGTTTCGTCGCGTTAGGGAATTGTTTCAGGACGGCTTCGTCGCAGGGCTTGGGGACGGCAGCGGGGGCGCGGTTCGTGCGCAAAGCATTAAAAAAATAGAGAAAAGGCTGCCGTTCTTGCTTAGCTCTGCAGCGCCCGCAGCCGCTGCATGTCGGGCTCGGCCGTGCCGATCGTGGCGCGGCGGTCGGTCACCGCATGGTGGAATTGTTCGAGCGCCAGCCCGATGGCGGCTAATTCCCCGTCCTCGATCGCACCGTCCTCATGACAGTCGAGCGCCTCGCGCAACAGCGCATCCGCCGTGCCCTGCATCTCGAACAATTCTTCCGGCGTTTCGGCGGTGCGCGCCTTCGAAATCAGGTCGAGCAGATTGTCGCGATGCTCGGAATATTGCTCGCGTTCGTCCCGCTTCCAGTAGTGCTGCAGCCAGGCCCATGCCGAGCCGATGCCTGAGAGCACCATGACCGCGAACCAGAGGTAGTCGCTGTTTCGTTCGAGGAACGTCCGCTCGTTGCCGTCGATATAGGCGGCGGCGCCGGTGTGCGCGGGCAAGGCGGCGTCCTTGTCGGTGTCCGGCTTCTCGATCTGGCTTGCGATCGGCAATTCGCGCGCGAGCTGCTGGCGGTGGGTGAAGATCTGGCGGGCGAGCGCGCCGACCGCGGTGTCGGACAGCAACTTCGGCGCGATGATCAAATGGTTGACGCTGACGGTATCGATCTTGTCTTCGGGGCGCGCCGGCGATGAAGCGAAGATGCTGCCGGGAATTTCTTCGGCTTCATAGACCGGGTGCTTCTTCGAAATCGCTTCCGACACCTCGATCGGGAGAAATTTCGGTTCGCCGCGGACCGCTACGGTGGCGTTGATCGCGTCGACGGTGATCTTGCTGTTGAGCGGGCCGACCGTCATGTACGCGTCGACGCTCTGGTCGCGTGCCATCTCCGCGAGCTGATTGACGCCGAACTGGGTGATCGTCACCTTGTCGGCCTTGATGCCGGCCTCGGTCAGGATCGTGCGCAGCAGCTTGACGTTGGCCTCGGTTCGTCCGACCACGCCGACGCGATGTCCGGCGAGCTCCTCGAGGCTCTTGATCTTGGCCACCGGCGTTTTCTTCGAGCCCTTCGGCGCGATGCCTGACGGCGCCCACAGCACGACGACGTTCTTGCGCAGGATGGCAACCGACTCGGCGTTGGCCGGCAGGTTCAGATCGCCGCGCGCTACCGCAAGGTCGGCCTTGCCGGTGTTGAACAGCGCGATGCTCTCGACCGCGCCCGGGGTCGAAACGAGCGACAACCGAACGGCGCCGTGGTCGCGCGCGAAGGTCTGCGCCATCAGCTGGATCAGTTTCTGATCGTCGCTGCCGGGAGGGCCAACCGCGATCCGCAAGGTGACCGGCTGCAACAGATAATAAAGCGTGGCGGCGGCGGCGCCGAAAATGAAAATTCCGGCGGCGAGCACCAGCAGCGAGTTGTTCTTTCGCTTCCGGCGCGGGCGGGAGGGAGCGGAATTTGCATTCGGGTTTGACATCGTACTGTCACGTTACACGAAAAAGCGCCGGGACGACGGGAAAAACATCCTTACAGATCGATGACGTCATACGCTTGAAATATCCATGAACCAACGTCGGGAAGTGAGAATCATGGATAACCCCGGGGTCCCGACATGCGGGTATTGATAGCAACCGACGCCTGGCATCCGCAGGTGAATGGTGTGGTCCGGACGTTAACCTCGCTGGCGCGCAGTGCGTCCAAGCTTGACGCCGAGATCAGCTTCCTGACCCCGGACGGATTTCCGTCCGTCGGCGTCCCCACCTATCCCGGCTTGCGCATCGCGCTGCCGAACCGCCGCGAGATCGCGCGCCGGATCGAGGCGGCGGCGCCGGAGGCTATACATATCGCGACCGAAGGCCCGATCGGTTGGGCGGTGCGCGGCTATTGCCGCCGTCACAAGCTCGCGTTCACCACGTCCTACACCACGCGCTTCCCGGAATATGTCGCGGTCCGCACCATGATCCCGGCCAGCGTCGGCTACGCCTTGTTGCGGCATTTTCATGCGGCGGCGTCGACCACGATGGTCGCGACCGCCTCATTGCGGCAGGAGCTGAGCGAGCGCGGTTTTCGCAAGCTTGGTTTCTGGACCCGCGGCGTCGACACCGATCTGTTCTCGCCTGAAAGCCCGGCCACGATCGACCTGCCGCGGCCGATCTTCATGACGATGGGCCGCGTTGCGGTCGAAAAGAATCTCGAGGCGTTTCTCTCGCTCGACCTGCCGGGAACGAAAGTCGTGGTCGGCGACGGGCCGCAGCGGGCGCAGCTCGCGCAGAAATATCCGCACGTCGTCTTCCTCGGCGAGAAGAAGGGCGAGGATCTCAGGTCGCATCTCGCCGCCGCCGATGTCTTTGTGTTTCCGAGCCTCACCGACACGTTCGGCGTGGTGCAGCTGGAAGCGCTGGCCTGTGGCACGCCGGTTGCGGCGTTTCCGGTCACCGGGCCTTTGGACGTCATCGCCGATCATCCGATCGGAGCGCTGGACTGGAATCTGCGCAGCGCCTGTCTGCGCGCGCTGACGATGTCGCGCGAGGCGTGCCGGAACTTTGCGCTCGGGCGCTCCTGGGAAAACAGCGCCCGGCAATTCATCGGCAATCTGGCCGCGCTGCAGCCCAGCCGCGCCACGCTGCCGGCGCGCCGCATCCCCGGCACCAGCGCCGTACAGGGTTAGTTCAATCTACTTCTGAAGAGAGACGAGAAGGCAGACCATGGCAGACATCATCAAGCTTGACGGCACCAGGGCGTTGGACTTCGACCGCGAGACGGTCGAGCAGGCCTACGACCGCTGGGCGCCGGTATACGACCTCGTGTTCGGCGGCGTGTTCAGCAAGGGCCGCAAGGCGGCCATTCAGGCCACCAACAAGATCGGCGGCCGCGTGCTCGAGGTTGGTGTCGGCACCGGCATCTCGCTGCCGCAATACGCAGCCCACATACGCATCTTCGGCACCGACATTTCGGAAGCGATGCTGCAGAAGGCCAAGAAGCGCGTCGACGAGCTCAAGCTGAAGAACGTCGAGGGTCTGGCTGTCATGGACGCCGAGAAACTCGAATTCCCCGACAACTCCTTTGACGTCGTGATGGCGCAGTATGTCGTCACGGCGGTTCCGAACCCTGAAGCGGCGCTCGACGAATTCGCCCGCGTGCTGCGCCCGGGCGGTGAACTGATCATCCTGACCCGCGTCAGCGCCGATGCCGGCATGCGCCGCTTCATCGAGCAGCGCCTGCAGCCGGTGGTTCGCCCGCTCGGTTTCCGCACCGCCGAGTTCGCTTGGTCGCGCTACGCGCAGTGGCTGGCCAGCGCGCGCGGCATGGAGCTGGCGGAGCGCCGCCTGGTGCCGCCGCTCGGTCACTTCTCGCTCGTGCGTTTCCGGAAAGTCGACGTCGCGAAAGCTGCGTAGCGCCCGTAGCGGCGCTGCGTGAACGCATCGCCGCGAAACTTCATATGACATTTAGATGATGTCATACGCCGGACATCGAATCCCGTTAATCCTTAACCCGAAAGAATTTTGGGGGAGATCATCATGATCAAGAACTTCATGCAGGAACTGCGAACCCAGCGCTGGGACGACCATCGCTACTATCACCACAGCCGCATCAACCAGTCGCTGCACTTCGTCAGCGCGGCGAGCTTCCTGTTCGCCTATGTCATGCTCTTCATCGATCCCGTGGTGTCGGCGCTGGTCGGCTGGCTGGTGTCGATGACGTCACGCCAGGCCGGGCATTTCTTCTTCGAGCCCAAAGGCTATGACCACGTCAACCACGCCACCCATGAGCACAAGGAAGAGATCAAGGTCGGCTACAACCTGCAGCGCAAGGTCGTGCTGATGGTGATCTGGGCGCTGTCGCCGGCGGTGCTGTATCTCGATCCGACCCTGCTCGGCATGTTCGCGCCGTGGGAGACGTCGGCGGACTTCATGCGCCAGGTCGCCAAGATCTGGCTGGCGATCGGTATCGGCGGGCTCTTGTTCCGCACCATCCATCTGTTCTTCATCCGCGACGTCGAGACCGGCCTCGTCTGGATGACCAAGATCGTGACCGACCCGTTCAGCGACCTCAAGCTCTACTACAAGGCGCCGATCGCCCTGATGAAGGGCGAGCTGATCGACCCGGGCCTCGAGAAGCACGTCAAGCACGCCTGATCGATTTGACCTGTCACGAAATGCGTCATGCCCGGGCTTGTCCCGGGCATCCACGTCTTAAGCACCAATTATGAGATCGTCATTGCGAGCGAAGCGAAGCAATCCATCTCTCCGCGCGGGGATAGATGGATTGCTTCGTCGCTTCGCTCCTCGCAATGACGAAAGAGCTGGCCAGGTTATGAAGATTGTAGAAGAGGCGCGCTCAGCGACCGAACCTCTTGGCAAACATCTCTTTGAGGATCTGCCGCTTGATGTTCTTGTTGGTGATCGCGGCATCATGCCACCACCAGCCGTCACGCTTCATCTTCTCGGTGGCAGCGACGAAGCGGTCGGCGACGGCGGTAAAGTCGTCATCGGTATAGTTCAGGCTGAAGATCAGCCGGCCGGTTCCGACCCAGCTCAGCGCCAGCCCCTCGGCGCGCAGATAATACTGCAGCATCCAGTTGTAACGGGACGGCTCGGTATATTGCACGGTCCAGATCGACGACAGGTTGCTGACGCGCACCGGAAGGTCTTGCGCGGCGAGCCGGTCATTCAGCGTTTTGGCGCGCGCGTTCCAGGTCTCGTCAAGCCCGTGATAGACCGAGTTGAAGTTCGGGCTGGCGAGCCGGCCGAGGAATTCGTCCATCGCCGTCATGACGTAGGGATGCGAGTTGAAGGTGCCGCGGGCAAAGCAGATGTCGGCCGGGCGATCGTCGCGAAACCGCCGCATCAGGTCCTTGCGGCCGCAGACCACGCCGACGGGCAATCCGCCGGCAAGGCTTTTGCCATACGTCACCATGTCGGCGCGGACGCCGAAATATTCCTGCGCGCCGCCGGCGGCGAGGCGGAAGCCGACAAAGACCTCGTCGAAGATCAGCACGATGCCGCGTTCGGTGCAGACCTCGCGCAGCTTCTTCAGCCATTCGGTGTAGGCGGCGCGATCGAAATTGCCGGAGCGGGAGCTGTCGACCAGCGCGGAATCGCCGGGCGCGTTGGCGTTAGGATGCAGCGCCTGCAGCGGGTTGACCAGCACGCAGGCGATGTCGCGGCGCGTCTTCAAAACGTGCAGCGTGCGCTCGGACATGTCGGCGAGCGTATAGGTCTCGTGCGGGGACACCGGGTTTCCGACGCCGGGCTGCACGTCGCCCCACCAGCCGTGATAGGCGCCGGCAAAGCGAACCAGATGCGTGCGCCTGGTGTGGTAGCGCGCCAGCCGCACCGCCTGCATGACGGCTTCGGTGCCGGACATGTGGAACGAGACTTCGTCGAGGCCGGAAATCTCGCACAGACGCTTGACGTTGTCGGTGATGACGGGGTGATAGGGTCCGAGCACCGGTCCGAGCGCATGCGCGCGCTTTTCCGACTCGGTGATGCAGTCCTTGTAGAAGTCGTTGCCGAAGATGTTGACGCCGTACGAGCCGGTCAGGTCGTAGGAGACATTGCCGTCGACATCGGTGACGGTGACGCCGGACGAGGATGCCACGAAAGCGCTGGTGGAAAGGTGCTCGCGCACCAGCCGGCTGTACTGGAACGGCACCCGGTAGGCTTCGGTGAACTGCAGGTCGGAGATGTGCTCGGCCGCCTCGGCGGTCATCTGCCGGCCCTTGGGGTAGCGGTGCTGATAGGCGCCGGCGAGCCGGAAGAAACCGTCCTGGCGCTGCGTCGCGACATCGGCCGGCGCGCCGTCGGAGCGGAAGAAGTCGCCGATATCGAATTCGTAGTGCGGCATCAGCCGCGCGACCATCTTGGACATCTTGGAATGTCCGGTCAGCGAGCGGTGCTTTGCGCGCGACAGCGCCAGCCGCGCCTGCAATTTGGGAAAAGTCACCGCGGCGCCGGCAATCGCAACGGCGGACAGCGACAGAATCGAAAGGGGCGAATCCATGCCACCAGCGCTAGCCAATCCTGCTAACAGATTCATGACAGTCAAAGGCCTGATTTCGGCCTTTACCCAGCAGGAAGACCTCAATTTCCTGCTCACCAACCGGATTCCCCGGGCGGCCATCACCCGTTTCATGGGGTGGTTCAGCAAGATCGAGAACCCGCTGGTGCGGGACGCCTCGATCGCCTGCTGGCGGTTGTTCTCCGATCTCGATCTGTCGGAGGCGAAGAAGACCGAGTTCAAGAGCCTGCATGATTGCTTTACCCGCGAGTTGCGCCCGGGCCTGCGGCCCGCCGATCCGGATCCGAGCGTTGTCGCCAGCCCCTCCGACGGCATCATCGGCGCGTTCGGCCGGATCGAGGACACAAAACTGTTCCAGATCAAGGGCGCACCGTATTCGCTGCTGGATCTGCTCGGCGATCCCGCGCTGGTGGAGCGTCACCGCAACGGCCGCTACCTTACGCTGCGCCTGACCTCGAGCATGTATCATCGTTTTCACGCGCCCTATGACGCCACGATCGAGCGGGTGAGGTTCATCCACGGCGACGTCTGGAACGTCAATCCGATTGCGTTGAAAAGGGTGGAGCGGCTGTTCTGCAAGAACGAGCGCGCGGTGCTGGAGACGCGGCTTGCCTCCGGCGAGGCGCTGACCTTGGTGCCGGTCGCCGCGATTCTTGTCGCCAGCATCCGCCTGCACTTTCTGGATGTGACGCTGAACGCGCAGAGCCGGGGGCCGGTGGATTTCCCCTGCACCGCCAGCATGCGCAAGGGCGATGAACTCGGCTGGTTCGAGCACGGCTCGACCATCATCGTGCTGGCGCCGGAAAATTTTGAGTTTGCCGAAAGTTTCACCGAGGGAGCGCGCGTTCGTGCCGGCGGAGCGCTGCTGAGGAAACCTCTCGTCTAGTCTCGATTCCGCACGCGAGCTTTCCTATATAGTTGCGATCGAATCACGATTTTTTCGCAAACCAGGGAAGCAAGATGGCGCGAGCGCCTGTGCTGGCGGCGGGAGGCATTGTATTGCGGCAGGCGGCAACGCCGCTGGTCGCGATCGTGCGCCTGCGCAAGCGCAATGAATGGGTTCTGCCCAAGGGCAAGCTGGATCGCGGTGAGACGCCGCGCGAGGCGGCCCAGCGCGAAGTCAATGAAGAGACCGGGCACGATGTCGCCGTACACGAATTCCTCGGCACGCTGGTTTACGAATCCCGCGGCGGCTCCAAGGTCGTGCACTTCTGGCGGATGGAGGCGGGCGCCGAGCCGGTCCGTGAACTGATGCGCGACGTGAAGGCGGTCGAGTGGCTGCCGCTGGCGGACGCGATCGAGCGGCTGTCGCGCGGCTATGAGCGCGCGTTTCTGGAAAACGTCGGGCCGATAGCGCTGTCTGCGGGGGGCATTTCGCAGAGCGGCACGTCGGTTGCTCGTACGCCGGAGCGAATGCGAGTTGAAGCGATCGGCGAAGTTCGCGATCGACGCAGTCTTGTGCAGAAGATACGAGACTGGTTTTGGCGCGCGGCGTGATCCCCGCTCCTCGTCATGCCCCTTGTGCCAACAGAACGATCAAGCGCCACGTCCGGCATCGCCGGCCATGGCGCTTTCTCATGTCAGACGGAGTGCTGATCAGCCGCGTTTGTGCGGGGCCAGGTTCATCGGCTTCGACGGCTTGGCCGACGGCGCGTAGCTGACGGGCGTCGCAGCCGGGGGCTCGTAACGGAACACGGCCTTGCAGCCGTCGCTGAGTGACGCGCGCTGCCGGATCATGCAGGCGGTGACGCGATCGACATCCGGAATTTCCGCTCCGCACAGCCGCATCGCGTCGCCGGCACACATCTGCTCCTGCTCTGGCGTATGGGCCTGGGAAACGGTGGTCAGCATCCCGAACGCAAGCGTGGCCGCGATCAGCAATTGGCAGTTACGGATGGTGGAGCGTGCGAAAGCCATGGTGTGTCCCTCTTGCAGGTTTGGTGAGTAGTGCGCCCGAGTTGCGCGCCGGGTGGCGCCTCGTTGGGCAAGAGAACTACGCGAGCCTGGTTTCGGGATTTCTTCGTCGCGGGACCAAAACGGTTTCGTCGCGCGGAGAATTGTTTCGTCGCAGGTCGCGAGTAAGGAGTCGTTAACGGATGGAAAACGCGAAAAGGGCTCCGTGACGTGTCACGAGGCCCTTTCACGTCCAGCTCGAAGAAATATCAGCTCACGCGCTTCCAGGTCTGGCCGCCGCAGAACATGCCGCCGAAGGCGCAGCCCTGCACGCGGAGCGAGCCGTTGCTCTTCATCGACATCGTCGAGTCGTACTTGCGGCCGCTGTCGGGATCGTTGATCCGGCCGGCCCACTTCGAGCCCTGCGGTCTCATGTTGATCAGGATCTTTTCGCCGGTCTTGACGGCGTAGCCGCAGAGATTGTCGCCGCACTGCTCGATGCGGACATTGCCCTTGTTCTCTTCGGTGGCCCAGACGCCGATCGGCGAGTTCGGATCGAATGCGGGGCCAGCGTCAACCGGAGCCGGAGCAGGCGCAGCGTACCTGGGAGCGGCCGGCTCGGCAGCCGGAAGGGGGGCTGGCGGCGCGACGTCGGCTTGCGGAGGCGCGGCGGCGTAGGTCGTCGGGGCCGGAGCCGGGGCGGGGGCAGGTGCCTGATCAGGAGCCGGGGCCGGAGCGCGTTCCTGCCTTGGAGGCGCTGCCGCGTAGTCATCGTCGTTGTAACGCTTGGCCTGGTCGGCCTTGTAACGGGGCTTGCCGGCCGCCGGTGCGTAATCATCGCCATTATAGCGCCTGTCGTCATTATAGCGCTTGGAGTCGCTGTATTCAGGCCGTGCGGGCGGCGGCGCGACATCGTCATCATCGTCGTGGCGGTTGGACTTGAGGCCCTTGAAACCGGGCGCCGTGATGTTGATGCAGGACAGCGAGGCACAACCGCGCGGCGCTTCGATATAGACGCGCTGGCCTTCGATCTGGAACGAGATGCCACCGGCATGGGCCGAGGTGGTGGCCAACAGCAGGGCTGCGAGGATGTAGAGCTTCTTCATGAGAGCCTCCTGGGCGGCTTGAATTGGTTGGCGATGAACTTGCGCGGACCCTATGCCCCGCCGCGCGCGCCTTCTGTGACGTAGGTCACTGGGGGACCCAGGTGACTCAAGTCACATCCAGGGAACCGGCCGCGGCCTAGCTTTTGGGCTCAACCCGGGGAGGGTCCGATGGAGCGTTTCTGTTTTCTCGCCGCGCTGATGCTGCTCAGTCCGTCCGCGGATGCGGCCGACTCGATTTCATTCGTGGTCGGCGGCCATCGCATCCAGATCGACGCGTCCAGATATTGCCGTTCGACCTCCTGCGCCTCGGTTTCGATTTCGGGCACCTCGCGCAACCGCATTCGTTATAACGACCGGGATCGCTATGACGACCGAGGTCGTTATGATGACCGTGATCGTTACAACGATGATGATCGCCATCGCGATGATCGCAGGATCAGCGAGTCAACGAGGACATTACCAACCGCACCGGCGGCAGCTCCGCCGTCGGTTCAATCCGTTGCCGCTCCGCCGCCGGCCGTCTACAGGCCGGCCGCCGCCGCGACGCAAAACGTGCCCGCGCCGCAGCCGCCCGCTCCGCCGGCAACACTCGCTGTTCCGCCTGCACCACCACCGCCACCGCCGCCTGCGCCACCGGTTGCGAAGCCGGCCGAGCCGGCGCCGGTGGCCGTGCCACAGATTTCGCGTGTCTCGCATGATCTCGCCGACGATGCCGACACGCCTGTTGGAGATTGGCAGACCGAAGGCAAGGGATCGGTACGTATCGCCAAATGCGGCAACGCGCTGTGCGGCTACGTGCTCAATTCGTCCTCCAACGACAAGGGTGAGGCCGTCCTGATCAACATGAAGCCGAAGACCGGGAAGCAGTGGACCGGCAGCGTCTACAGCCGGGCCAGCGGCGACACCTATTACGGCACCATGGATCTGAAAGGCCAGAACACGCTGCGCGTCGAAGCCTGCGCGCTCGGCCGCTTCTACTGCTCCGGCAACAACTGGCGCCGGATTACGACAGGGAACGAAAGCCTGATGTCGTCGCGGCACACTCTTGCGGAGCCTCGGTCGTAATCGTCGCGCATAAAAATGCCCGGTGGAGCGACCACCGGGCGAACAGTTTTCGATTGGCTTCAAGCCTGGAAGGGGAAGCCTAGAACACGCCGATCACAATGGCGCCGACGAAGGCGAAAGCAAGATACGCGGTTACAACGCTCAGTCTGCTGACCATGGTCATATGGGGAATACTCCCTTGGTTCACGTCGTGCCCGCTCATAACGCTCGACGCTAACAAAGCGTTCCCGGCCAAAACAAGTCAGCGCTACTGTCTATCCCGGCCTGTCCACAGCCGGCGGTTGCAGGCAACATGGTAAATAATTCATGAAATCAACGTGTTGAAGACTTCTTAAATAAATTCGCCGAACGTGCGCGGATGACGCGTGGAGTTCGTTTGTATCTCGTCGGCTCCTTCGTCCTTGTCTCCTTGGCGGGTTGCGGCCGCGGACTGTTTCAGTCCGCCGAGCGTGAACCGTGGCGGGCCGAGGCCGAGGTCGCATGCCTGAAGTCCGGTGCGGTCAAGGAGACCCCCGAACTGGTCCGGATTGACCCGATTTCCGGTCCCGGCGCCTGTGGCGCGCAATTTCCGCTGAAAGTCGCGGCCCTCGGCGAGGGCAGCCCGAGTTTCGGTTTCGCCGACGAGTTGCGGCCGCCCGGCAATATCGGCAACCAGCCGCGCTGGCCGGTTCGGCCGCAACCTGCCGCCGCACCGCAGACCTATTCCGATCAGGCGCTGCGCCAGCCGAGCTATGGCGCGCCGTCCAACGGGCCGATCTCGCTAACCGCGCCGGGCGTGGCCCAGCAGGACGACGAAATCGATCTGCCGGCCGAAGGTGCGCCGCAATCGCGCGACCCGCGCGGCGGCTCTTATATGGCCGCGCCTTCCTATCCGCCGCGCGACCGCTACCCGTCATCCCCGAATTATTCGCCGGCACCCTATTCACAGGCGCCCGCCGCCGCGCCGCCGCCGCGGCTTGGGCCTGTTCTAGGCGATCCCGTCAACACGGTGGGGCCGGTCGCGATCAAACCGACCGCCACGCTGGCCTGTCCGATCGTCTCGGTGCTCGACCGCTGGCTCGCCGATTCGGTGCAGCCCGCAGCCCAGCGCTGGTTCGGCGTGCGCGTGGTCGAGATCAAGCAGATCTCCGCCTATTCCTGCCGCGGCATGAACGGCAATCCGAACTCGCATATTTCCGAACACGCTTTCGGCAACGCGCTCGATATCTCCGCCTTTGTGCTCGCCGATGGCAGGCGCGTGACGGTGAAGGGCGGCTGGCGCGGTATGCCGGAAGAGCAGGGCTTTCTGCGCGACGTGCAGGCAAGCGCCTGCCAGCAGTTCAACACCGTGCTGGCGCCGGGCTCCAACCGTCATCACGAGGACCACCTCCACGTCGACCTGATGCGCCGCTCCAGCGGGCGGGTGATCTGCCAGCCGGCAGCTGTGTCCGGCGATCAGGTCGCGGGTAGGGCCGGAGGGCGCAGTCCCTACGCGTCGTCGCGCGAGCCCTGGACGACGGGTTCGCTCGGCGGCAGGAAGGCGCACCGGCACTCAAGCAAGGTCAACGAAGAAGACGAGTTCGACGGGCATTAGGCCCAGCTGTCATCGCCCGCCTTGTGCGCAATTGCGCACTGGAGCGGGCGATCCAGTATTGCAGAGACATCAGCGATAGAACCGAGAGGCCGCGGCGTACTGGATACCCGCGTGCGCGGGTATGACACCTTTTGTTGAAGGGTCGGCCGGCTTACGCCGCCAGCTTCTCCAGCACATCGCGCACCACGCCTTCCAGGAGATCGAGCTTGTAGCCCGTCATCGGCAACGGCTTGGCGCCCGAGGTCGCAAACTTGGCAGCCACTTCAATGTTCAACGCATTGGCCGCCTTGCCTTGCAGTGCGCCTTCCGCCGCCTTCAGCCGCAGCGGCACCGGCGCGATGCCACCGGCGGCGAGGCGGATGAACTGGAACGCGCCGTCCTTGACGATCGCGCGGGCGCAGATCTCGACCAGCGGCCATTCCGCATAAGCGCGGCTGATCGCGCGCTTGTAGAACGCGCGCTCGTCCTGCATCGGCTTGGGCAGTTCGATGCCCCGGATCATTTCCCCCGGCTGCAGCAAATTGTCGGCGGTGCCGTTGGAGCCGTCGCCGAGCACGTCCGGGATCGATAGCCCACTTCTTGTGTAGGTGATGATGGTCGCGTCATAAGCCAGTAGCGCGGCCGCCATCGTGGAAGGGTGCGGCGCCACGCAGGGGCCGAGATCGAAGGCGACGTGATAGAGATGATTGCCGCTGCGGGCCGGGCAATCGGTGCCGCCCTTCTTCAGGCAGGCGATGTGCGGATTTCGAAAATACCAGCAGCGTGAGCGCTGCGCGATATTGCCGCCGAGCGTTGCGAGGTGACGGATCTGCGGCGTCGCGAGGCCCTGCGCCGACGCCGCAATGCCGGGATAGGCGGCGGCGATGCTTCGATCGGCGGCGATCATGGCGATCGTGGTGTAGGCGCCGATGCGCAGCGTGCCGTCGGCACCCCAATGCATGCCCGAGATATCGGACGCGGGCACGATATCCATCAGCGGGCCCTTCGAGACGCCGCTGCGGCGGCGTTCGGAAAGATCGGTGCCGGCGGCGCGGAATTCGGTCGTCATGGCCGGTGTCATGCGGCGGCCCTCCCTTTCAGCGCTGAGATCAAACGGTCGGGGCGGATCGGCAAATCCATCGGCCGGATGCCGGTGGCGTTGTAGATCGCGTTGGCGACCGCCGGCGACGTCGGCACGGTGGCGACCTCGCCGATGCCGACGCTGCCGCCGAGCACGTGATCGAAACCGGCTTCGTCGAAATGCACGTCGATCACAGGCGTGTCGGCTATCCCGGGAATCCGGTAATCCTCCAGTCCGCCGCTCAGCGTATCGCCGGTGCGCCCGTCGATCTCGCGTGCTTCGTAGAGCGCGTAGCCGATGCCTTGAATGACCGATCCCGCCGCCTGGCTTCGCGCCAGTGCCGGCGCTGCGATCTTGCCGACCGCAATGCCGGTGTGGACGTTGAGGACGCGGACATGGCCGAGCCAGGTATCGACTTCGACCTCGATCACCTGCACCGAACTCGGCACGCCGGCGCCGATCACCATGTTGGACATCCAGCGCATCATCTTGCCGAAGATCCAGCCCAGAATACCCACCTGCTTCAGCGGCGACTCAATCCCCGGCGCCATTTGCCTGCTGTCTTCCGGCCGCACGCCTGATGCGGTGAGGTCGGGGGAGGCCGCCAGCAATTCGCGCCACGGCGCATTCGATCCCGGCGCCGGCTTTTGTTTTGCATTTTTCTCGATCGCGGCCTTCAGCTTTTGGATCGCGAGTAATGTCGGCGGCACCACCGAGGCGGTGGTGCGGCTGCCGCCCGAGCCCGGGCCTACCGGCAGTTTGGAATCGCCGATGTGAACCTCGACCTCATGCGGCTCGAGACCGAATTCGCGCGCCACCGTATTGGCGATCACGGTGCGGCTGCCGGTGCCGATATCCTGGATCGCCGTGCTTGCGATCAGGCGGCCGCCCTTGACCGACACTTCCACTTTCGAGCCGGGCTGCCAGAGATAAAGCCAGTATCCGGTGGCGACGCCGACACCGCGGCGATAGCGGCCGGTCTGCTCGGCCGGTGACTTCCGGTTGCGCCAGACGTCGAGCCCTTGCGCCCATTCATAAAGCCGCCGCCGGTTGGGATCGGTATCCCAGCGTTTGCGCAGCTCGATCGGATCGACCTTCATCCGCAGCGCGGCTTCGTCGATCGCCTGCTCCACCGCGAACGCCATCGGCGGTCCGCCGGGGCCGCGAAACGCCGCCCCCGGCGGCAGATTGCTGATGACGTCGAAATCGGCGAGCTCCTTGCCTTCGGCCGGATAGATCAGCCGTGCCAGGGTGGCGATGGTGGAATTGATCGCGGCGCCGGTGTCGGCATAGGCGGTCACCGACAGCGCTTTCAATCCGCCTTGCTCGGACGGCAGCAGCGCAAGCTTGACCTCCGACGCCGGCCGATAGCCGGTCACCGAAAGTTCTTCATGGCGATCGAAGGCGACGCGGACCGGCGCATTGGCGGCGCGCGCCAGATCGATCGCGATCGTCGTCTCCGCGCCGAGGCTGGCCTTGGAGCCGAAACCGCCGCCGACGTGATCGGCGATGACGCGGACCTTGTCGTGGTCGAGCTTGTAGCGCTTGGCGATCAGCTCCATCAGATGGAACACGCTCTGCGTCGAGGCGTGCACTGTAAGCCGGTCACCTTCGAAATGCGCGACCGTGGCGTGCGGCTCCAGACAGGTATGCGATTGCGTGCCGGTCCGGAATACGCCTTCGACCAGCAACGGATTTTTCTCCTGCCGTGCGCTTTCGACCCAGCTCCGCACCTGCTTCGGCTTGAGCGAGAACGCCGCCGACGGTCCGCGGATGTTCGCCTTCCACGGCGCCGGTGCGCCGGCGCCTTCGGAGACGTTGCCGGCTTTCTTGCGGTCCGCCTTTTCGAACACCACCGGCGCATTCGGCTTACGGGCTTCATCGAGCCCGATCACGGAGGGTAGCTTTTCGCTGGATACTTTGATCGCGGCGATCGCCGCCAGCGCCGTCTTGCGATCCCTGGCCGCGACGGCGGCGATGGGCTGGCCGACAAAGCGGACGATTCGGTCTTCGGCGAGCAGCGAGATCGCGGCGCCGACACCCGGCAGCGCCAGCGCCGGCGCGAAATCGAGTTCGCCGATTTTGCCATGCGCGATCTCCGAGCGCAGGATAACGCCTTCGAGCTGGCCTTCATGGTTGATATCCACGGTGTATTTCGCCGCACCCGTCACCTTGTCGCGTGCCTCGACGCGCGGCGAGACGATGTCGCCTCCATCGAACTGGCCGCTGCAGGCCGCGGCCACCGCGCTGAAGATGCCGTCATAGGCGCCGCAGCGGCACAGATGCCCCGACAGGACAGCGCCGATTTCCTCGCGCGAAGGTGTTGCCGTTCCCTTTGTTGCGCGCCAGCGGTCGTGGAACGCCGCAGCCTCGATGATGAAGCCCGGCGTGCAGAATCCGCACTGCAGCGCGTCGTGCACCATGAACGCCTTCTGCACCGGATGCAGCTTTTCGGTGCCAATGCCCTCGACCGTGGTGACTGTCTTGCCGGCCGCGGCGCGGGCCGGCATCAGGCAGCTCGCCACCGGCGCGCCATCCACCAGCACGGTGCAGGCGCCGCAAACGCCGGCGCCGCAGACCAGCTTGGTGCCGGTGAGGTCGAGATCGGTCCTGACCACATCGATCAGCATGGCGTCGATGTCGTCGGGCAGGGGGGCGACACGGCCGTTGATCGTCATCGTACTCATCTGCGATCTCCTGATTTGCGGGCGGTTTTGCTTGCGACAGGTTTTCTTGCAGTTTTTCTTGCAGCTTTCCTTGCAGCTTTTCTTGCAGGTTTTCCTGCAGTGCCTCTTGAACGCGGCTTCGGCGCTGGACTCACGGCGCCGGCGACCAGCGTGCGCACCATGATGCCGAAATCCCGCAGGAAGGCGTCAGCCGGCTGCATCGCCGGATAGGCGGATTTGGTGCCGTTGAACGCCATCTCGACGCAGCGCGCGAAGTCGGGCGCGGTCATGTCCTTGATCGCGAGACGTTGCTTGCGGCAGACGCGTTCGATCGTCGACGTCAGCTGCGCGGCATAATGCGCGGCATATTTCTGGTAGATGTCGCGCGCCTGCAGCAGGTGTTCGGAGAACAGCTCTTCGATATGGGGCGAGCCCTCGAGCGGTGCGATCAACTGCCCGATCCGCGCGGTGATCTCGGCGATCAGAATGTCGGCGAGACCGCCGCCGGCCTTTTCGGTGGCCTCGCCCGCCGCGATCTCGGCGGTCAGCGCGTTCTCATGCAGCCGCTCGATCACGGCGCGGAACAGTTCTTCCCTGGACTTGAAATGATGGTAGAGCGCCTGCCGCGTCAGGCCGGCGGCCTCCGCCGCCTGCTCGATCGACGAACGCCGAAACCCCTGCCGGCGGAACACCAGCATGGCGGCATCGAGGATGCGGTCGCGGGGCTTCATTTGACGAATTTGACAAAATGAGACGAAGTGTCAAATGACGGATTTGTGTTGGGGCGCGGCTAACTGCCCCACGTCTCGCTGCCGGTCGCGGCGGCCGAGTTCAAGCCCAGGACCATTTGCGGATTACCGGCGTCCGAAAATTCCGCCGACCACGCCGCCAACGACGCCGCCGATCACGCCAACCGGATTGCTTCCGCCGCGTCGACGGGCCCGACGTTCGTTACCCGACTTGCTATTTTCGCGGACGCTGGCGTTCGCTGTCGAGGCGGACTCGTTCAGGAGTGCCTGGTGCTGCAACGGGTTGAGGAAGCCGGTCTTGGGATAGTCGCGCGCGGCCTGCCAACGCGTGATGACGGCGCGGGTCCGCGCGTCGAACTTTCCGTTGGCTCTGGTGTCGAAGCCGAGTCGGGTCAGCCGGCGCTGCAGGTCGCGGCGCTTTCGCTTGTCGAGGCCGATCCGGTCTTCGGTTGCCTGGGTTGCTTCGTCGGTGAAGACCGCCTCATCGACCGAGGTCGTCGAATCGCGCGTGGTCGTGCTTGGGCCGGCCCTGGCGGCATCCGAGCAGGCGAGAATTCCCAGGATCGACAATGCCAGGATAACGACACGCATGGCTATTCTTCCCCCGAGTCTCTCGCTTCGAGAGCCTGCGTCGGTGCAAATACGAACCCGGCTTTTGAATCAATGGTCGATTTTGGTTTCGTCGCTGGCAACTATTGGCGGGAACACTTGTTCCATGGCGTGCGCGGATTGTTGCACCGCATCGCGCGCAGCCGCGCAGCGGTCGGCGCAAGCAGGCGGTGGCGTCCCGCCCTAAACGAATTTGATCCCGATCAGGTCGCCTTTCTTCCAGGCGACCTTGCAGGCCCTGCCCGGGGAGGCCCGGTCGAATTTCAGATGAAAATGCGGCTTGACGAATTGCGGGTCTTCCACCCGCAATCGCGCACCGCCTTCCGAAATGTCGATGACGGTGCATTGACGCGCGGCAAAACTGCCGTCGATGGTCATCCATGCAGGCTGGTTGGTTCGCCGGCGAGAGGGCCGGGGCTTTCGACCGAAAATTGCCATGGCACATATCTCCCACGGGTCAAACGCGGAGAGGTGGCGCGTGGTTGCGATTGCGGACAATTTGAAGGAACGGGAGGGCGGGGTGGAGATGCACCCGCATGAGCACACGCACTCAACTGTCATCGCCCGCGAAGGCGGGCGACCCAGTATCCCAGAGACGGTAATGATTGAACCGAGAAGCCGCGGCGTACTGGATCCCCGCCTGCGCGGGGATGACAGTCTTTGTAGGAAGCTACAGTCGCCCTCAGTCCCGTTTCGCCCGATACGCCGTCAGAAACACCCGCGTCGCGCTGTCGACGACGGTTGCGATCTGCTCTGGCGACGGTGAGGGCTTGGCCTGGAAGATGAAAGCCTGAAACAGCGTCGCCTGGCACATCTGCATGAATTGCCAGGCCGCCAGTTCGTAATCGTCGATCACGAGTTCGCCGAGCCGTCCCCGCGCCTCCAGATAGGCGGCGAAGCGATTGACGGTGCGGGCCAGCACATTGTCGTAAAATCTGCGGCCGACGTCCGGCATGCGCTCCGCAATCGACATCACGGTGCGGATCGCCGAGCCGCCGCCGGGCCGACAAAGCACCTGGATGTAGGCCCGGCCGAATTCCGGCAGCGTGATGTCGACGCCGCGGTCGGGATCGAAATTGAATGCGGTCTTGCCCTGTTCGATCGATTCTTCCTCGACGATGGCTTCGAACAGGCGGTGCTTGTCGGCGAAGTAGACGTAGAGCGTTCCCTTGGAGACGCCGGCGGAGCGCGCGATCTCGCCCATGCTGGCGCCGTCGAACCCGAGATCCAGGAAAACTTTTCGGGCGCCGTCGAGGATCTGGCGACGCTTCGAGGAATCCTCGTCGATCACGACATCAAGCGGGTTCGAAGTGTCTGCAACCATTGGTTTATATTCTCGGGAAAGATTTCAACCTGAGTTAGATACCGGAAGGGTTTCTCGCTCTATGGTCCCCTCACGTAAATGTATATTGACCGAACGGTTCGGTCAATGCTAAATGTTGCAAGTGACGGTGCCTTCACGGCTGGGTTTCGGCTGCGTCTGCGCCGTGCATGAGTAATGGGGAGGCCGGGGTATGGCCGCAGCGAGAGATCAGGCCGCACGCGTCGTTCGGGAGCAGCCCGAAGGAGAAGCGGCCGAAGGCGAGGCCGCGCGCGACCCCGCCCAATTGGCGGACCAGCTTCGAACTCACGTTGCAGAAGAAACCAGGCGCCAGCCGGCAACTGCTCCGGGCGCGCCGGCAACCGCCGCGCCCGCCGATGCCGCCCAGCCGGCCGCGCCGAAATCCGGCAAACGCAAATTCGTGATGATGGGCGTGTTCGCGTTGCTGGCACTCGCGGCCGTCAGCTACGGCGTCTACTACACATTCATCGGACGCTTTTATATCTCGACCGACGACGCCTATGTGCGTGCCAACAACACCACGCTGGGTGCGCGGGTCGCGGGCCATATCGCGGCGATCATTCCGACAGACAATTCAATCGTTCGCGCCGGCGACGTGATCTACAGGATCGATGACGGCGATTACCGGATCGCCGTGGATGCCGCGCGCACCAAAATCGCGACCCAGCAGGCCACCATCGACCGTATCGGCCGTCAGGTGGCGGCGATGGAAAGCGCGGTCGAGCAGGCCAAGGCGCAGCTCGTCTCCGCGGAAGCGGCGCTGAAGCGCGCAGGTCTCGACTTCGACCGTCAGCAGGCGCTGAGCACCAAAGGCTTTGCCTCGCGCGCCACGTTTGAAGTCTCTGAAGCCGGCCGCGATCAGGGTGTGGCGCAGGTGAAATCGGCGCAGGCGGCCTATGATGCCGCGCGCGACAATGTCGAGGTGACCCGGGCGCAGCAGAACGAGGCCCGCGCCCAGCTGGCGGAGTTGCAGACTACGCTGGCCAAGGCCGAGCGCGATCTCGCCTTCACCGCGGTGCGTGCGCCGGTCGACGGCACCTTCTCCAACCGCATCGTCAACACCGGTGACTACATCCAGGCCGGCCAGCGCCTCGGCAATGTGGTGCCGCTCAATGACGTCTTCATCGACGCCAACTACAAGGAAACCCAGCTCAAGCGCATCCGTCCCGGGCAGCCCGTGACGATTTCCGTGGACGCCTACGGCCATCGCAAGTTCGCCGCCGTGGTCGACAGCATCTCGCCGGCGGCGGGTTCGGTGTTCACGTTGCTGCCGCCTGATAACGCCACCGGCAACTTCACCAAGATCGTGCAGCGGCTGCCGGTGCGCATTCGCGTGCCGAAAGATGTCGCGACGCAAAACCTGCTGCGCGCGGGCATGTCGGTCTACACCACGGTCAACACCCGTGACGGCGCCGCCGATGCCGACAACGAGGCCGACCTCGACGCATCGCCGATGCTGCATCCGAAGTAACTTTTTCAGCGCAGGGGGAGCCCGGCGCGCGTCCTGAGCAGATCATGGCAGACGCCACCACCGCATCGCCGTCGATGATACCAGCCGCCAGCGTGCCGGACGAGCGCATCCCGCCGCGGCGGCTGTTTGCGTTCCTCATCATGGTGTTCGGGATGTTCATGTCGATCCTGGACATCCAGATCGTCTCGGCATCGCTGAACGAGATCCAGGCCGGGCTTTCGGCAAGCTCGAGCGAAGTGTCGTGGGTGCAGACTTCGTATCTGATCGCCGAGGTGATCGCGATTCCGCTTTCCGGGTTCCTGTCGCGTGCGTTCGGCACCCGCCTGCTGTTTGCGATTTCCGCCTCCGGCTTCACTATCGCGAGCTTCTTCTGTGGTTTTGCCTCCACGATCGAGCAGATGATCGTGTGGCGCGCGCTGCAGGGATTTCTCGGCGCCGGCATGATCCCGACCGTGTTCGCCTCCGCCTATACGGTGTTTCCGCGTTCGAAATTCTACATCGTCGGCCCGATCATCGGCCTGGTGGCGACGCTGGCGCCGACGATCGGTCCGACGGTCGGCGGCTACATCACCGACCTGATGTCGTGGCACTGGCTGTTCTTCGTCAACATCATTCCGGGCATCGGCATCACCATCGGCGTCTTGATCCTGGTCGATTTCGACGAGCCGAACTTCAAGCTGCTCGAACATTTCGACTGGTGGGGCCTGCTGTTCATGGCGGGCTTCCTCGGCTCGCTCGAATACGTGCTCGAGGAAGGCCCGCAATATCAGTGGCTGCAGGATACCTCGGTCGCAGTCTGCGCCGCCGTCTGCCTGGTGTCCGCGATCGCGTTTTTCTGGCGCGTGCTGACAGCGCATGAGCCGATCGTCGACATCAGGACGTTCGGCGACCGCAATTTCGCCATCGGCTGCCTGATCTCGTTCTGCGTCGGCATCGGGCTGTACGGCCTGACCTATGTTTATCCGCGTTATCTTGCCGAAGTGCGCGGCTACAGCGCGCTGATGATCGGCGAGACCATGTTCGTCTCAGGCGCCGCCATGTTCCTCACCGCGCCGCTCGTCGGACGGCTGATGACCAAGGTCGACATGCGTTACCTCATCGCCTTCGGGCTTTGCAGCTTCGCGCTCGGCTCCTATTTGATGACATGGATCACCCGCGAATATGATTTCTACGAGCTGCTGGTCCCGCAAATCCTGCGCGGCGTTGGCATGATGTTCGCGATGGTGCCGACCAACACCATCGCGCTCGGCACGCTGGCGCCTGAGCGGGTCAAGAACGCCTCCGGCCTGTTCAACCTGACACGTAACCTCGGCGGCGCGGTGGGGCTCGCGCTGATCAACCAGGTGCTGAACGAGCGCACCGATCTGCACATCTCGCGGCTGCACGATCGCATGAACTGGGGCAACGCCATGGCCGTGGAGACGCTCAACATGTTCACCCAGCGCATGCAGGGCATGGGCGACGCCGCGCGGATGGCGATGAAGCAATTGTCGCAGATCGTCCACCGCCAGGCGGTCGTGATGGGGTTCGGCGACGCCTTCTTCATGCTGGCCGTGTTCTATGTCGGCCTCAGCCTTCTGGTCGTGCTGCTGAACAAGCCGCCGGCGCTGGCGGCGGGCGGTGGCTCAGGGCATTGAATTGGGCGCTGAACCTTGCGTTGATTGATTTCGCGCGCTCACGCGGTTGTCATATTGCAAATCACCCGTGATGCATTTATAAGCGTGCGCATTGTCGCTCGAACCGGGGAGGATTTGCATGATTTCGTCTAATTCGCAGACCGCCCGCTTGCGTTCGATGCCTATGCTGGACGCCGTATCGGGCCTCTGAGGCCACTTTTCGCCAGCTCTGATCGGGCCTGACGTCCCGATCATCCCAAGCTTCCCCGATCTTCAAAACTTCTCAACGAGTTACCTTTTTTCAACGACGCTTGCGTTCGGCCCTGTGCCGTCCGTGCGTCCTTTCAAATGGAGCCGGCATGCGCGCAAGCGGTGCCGGATGAGGCCATGACCGTTCAAACCGACAAGCGTCCCGCCGCGATACGCGTGGTGATCCCGTTCGTGTTCCGGCACTGGCTCGAACAGCCCGGCCGCGCCAGCGTCGTTGCCGGCGGTCTGCTGGGTGCGACCGCCGCCGACCTGTTCATGCCGTTGTTCTCCGGCCATCTGGTCGATGCGCTGACGCAAGGCGCCTCCGATCCCGCCGCGCGCCGTGCGGCGATGATCGCCTTTGGCGGCATCGTGGCGCTGGGCGCGCTGTCGATGGTGCTGCGGCTGATCGGCCTGCAGGCGATCGTGCCGTTCACGCTGAAGATCATGTCCGACGTGTCGCGCGACGCCTTCATGCGGGTGCAGCGCTTCTCGACGGATTGGCACGCCAACAGCTTCGCCGGGTCCACCGTGCGCAAGATCACCCGCGGCATGTGGGCGCTCGATCTGCTCAACGACACCATCCTGATGGCGCTGGCGCCGTCGCTGACGGTGCTGCTGGGCTCGATGATCCTGCTCGGGCTGCACTGGCCCTCGCTCGGGGCGGTCATCGCGGTCGGCACGGTGGTCTATGTCGCGATGACGATCGCGTTCTCGATGAATTACATCGCACCGGCCGCGCGCGTCTCCAACGCCTGGGACACCAAGGTCGGGGGTACGCTGGCGGATGCGCTGACGTGTAACGCGGTGGTGAAATCCTTTGGCGCGGAAGCGCGCGAGGACGGGCGGCTGTCCGGCGTCATCGGCCGCTGGGGCAGGCGCGTGCGGCGGACCTGGATACGCTACAACTACACCTCGACGGCGCAGCTCGCGGTGCTGCTGTGTTTTCGCACGTCCGTGATCGGCGGCGCGATCCTGCTGTGGATCGCGGGCCGCGCCACGCCGGGCGACGTCACCTATGTCTTGACCAGCTATTACATCATCCATGCGTACCTGCGCGACGTCGGCATGCACATCAACAATCTTCAGCGTTCGGTGAACGACATGGAGGAGCTGGTCGCGATCCACGCCGAGCCGATCGGCATTGCGGATGCGCCTGACGCGAAGCCGATCGACATCCAGGGCGGCCGCATCGTGTTCGACGCCGTGACGTTCCATTACGGCGGCCATCGCGATCCGCTCTATGACGGCCTGTCGGTGGACATCCGTGCCGGCGAGCGCGTCGGCCTGGTCGGTCGTTCGGGGTCGGGCAAGACGACGTTCGTCAAGCTGGTGCAGCGGCTCTACGACATCGGCGGCGGCAAGATCCTGATCGACGGTCAGGACATTGCGAAAGCGACGCAGCACTCGCTACGCAGCCAGATCGCGATCGTGCAGCAGGAGCCGATCCTGTTTCATCGATCATTGGCCGAGAACATCGCCTATGGCAGGCCGGGCGCCAGTATGGCCGCGGTCGAGCAGGCAGCAAGGTTGGCGAACGCGCACGAGTTCATCCTGCGGCTGCCGAAGGGATACGGCACGCTGGTCGGTGAACGCGGCGTCAAGCTGTCGGGCGGCGAGCGGCAGCGCGTCGCATTGGCGCGTGCCTTCCTGGCCGATGCGCCGGTGCTGATCCTGGACGAGGCGACTTCCAGCCTCGACTCGGAGTCCGAAGGCCTGATCCAGCAGGCGATGGAACGGCTGATGAAAGGCCGCACCTCGATCGTGATCGCACACCGGCTGTCGACGGTGCGCAGCCTCGACCGCATCCTGGTGTTCGATCGCGGCAAGATCGTCGAGCAGGGCACCCACGCGATGCTGACGGCGCGCGCCGGCGGCATCTATCGCGGATTGTTCGAGCGGCAGGCGACGGAGTTCGGCCGCATTACGGCGGCGGAGTAAATGACATTGCGGCGCGCGGCCTTGGGATGTTCCAAGGTCGCGCGCCGGGGGCGGATTTGAAATGAAAGACCTTACGCAGGGCTCCATCGTGAGCCACATCCTGAGCATGGCGCCACCGATCGTCGCCGGCATGATCACGATCATGATCTGCCAGCTCGTCGATCTGTATTTCGTGGCCGGGCTTGGTGATGCCGCCGTCGCGGGTGTGGCGGCGGCGGGCAATCTGGCATTTCTCATCAACGGCCTGATGCAGGTCCTGGGGGTGGGCACCGTCGCGCTCATTTCGCATGCTGTGGGCCGCAAGGATCAGGCCGACGCCAATCTGGTGTTCAACCAGTCGCTCGGCCTGGCGGCCGCGTGCGGGCTGCTGACATGGGTGGCAGGATCCGCATTCGCTGGCGGTTACATGCGCATGGTCGCCGCCGACGAGGCCACCGTCGAGGCCGGCACGACGTATCTGCTTTGGTTCATGCCCGCTTTGGCGTTGCAATTCGCCACGCAGGTGATGGCGGCCGCGCTGCGAGGTACCGGTATCGTGCGGCCCAGCATGATCGTGCAGGTGCTCGCGGTGATCATCAATATTGCGCTGGCGCCGGTCCTGATCTCCGGCTGGGGCACCGGCATCGCGCTCGGCGTCGCGGGCGCAGGCCTTGCAAGTTCAATTGCGGTGCTGATCGGTGCGCTGATGCTGTGGATGTATTTTCGAAGACTGGAGCGCTACGTCGGCCTCAATCTCGCGCAACTGCGCCCGCGGCTCCGGCAGTGGACGCGCATCCTCAATGTCGGTCTGCCAGCCGGCGGTGAGTTCGCGATCATATTCCTCTGGATGGGCGTGATCTATTACGCGTTACGCGACTTTGGCGCGGCGGCGCAGGCTGGATTTGGCATCGGGACGCGTGTGCTCGGCCTCATCCAGATGCCGGCACTGGCGATTGCGCTCGCCGCCGGACCGATCGCCGGGCAGAATTTTGGCGCCGGCAACGCCGCACGCGTGAGGGAAACCTTCACCAAGGCAGTACTGATCGCCACGTTGGTGATGATCGCTTTCACGATCCTGGCGCAATGCTGGCCCGGGCTGCTGCTCGGCGGCTTCGCGAGCGATCGTGAGACGATCGCCGTTGCCATCCTATTCCTGCAACTGGTGTCGCTGAACCTCGTCGCGCAGGGATTGAACTTCGTGTGCTCCAGCATGTTCCAGGGACTGGGCAACACCAAACCGGTGCTGCTGAGTTCCAGCGTACGCCTGATCACCTACGCCTTGCCCGTGCTCTGGCTGTCGGCAAGGCCAGGTTTTCGCATTGAGTATGCGTGGTACCTGTCGAACCTGTCGACGACGCTGCAGGCCGCATTGAGTTTGTGGTTGCTGCATCTGGAATTCAGGAAACGGCTGGCGCCGCTCAAGTCGGCGTTGCCGGCGGAGTGACGCCTGGAACGGACGTTAGCTCCGAACGATCCGGCGCTTTGTGCCCGCGCGTGCGGGTCGAGATCGCGACGGTCGCGACCACGCCGGCAGCGAACAGCACGATCTGCGGCGTGATGGTCTCGTCGTTGAATACGGCTGCGAGTGCAAACACCACGAAGGGCTGCAGCAATTGCACCTGCGACACTCGCGCGATGCCGCCCATCGCCATGCCGGCATTCCAGGCAAAAAAGCCGATCCATTGCGAGAACAGCGCGACGTAGAGCAGCCCGAGCCACGGTTTTAGGGGGATGCTGGTGAGATCAGCCGGCATCGTCAGCGCGGCCGCCGGAATCGAGAGCGGCAATGCGATCACCAGCACCCAGCTGATGACTGCCCAGCCCGGCATCTGCGCGGTGAGCCGGCCGGAGAAGGCGTAGCCGATGCCGGACACGACCACCGCCGCAAGCAAGTAAAGGTCGCCGACCGACAGTTCGCCGCCGCCTTGCCGCAGCGCAAACGCAATCACCAATGCCGCGCCCGCGAACGAGGCGATCCAGAACAGCGGCCGTGGCCGTTCATGGGTGATCATGACCGCGACCAGCGCGGTTGCGATCGGCATGATTCCGAACACCACGCCGCCATGCGAGGCGTCGACGGTCTGCACCCCCACCGACATCAGGAACGGAAACAGGATGGCGACGCAGATCATCGTGATCACCAGTTGCGGCCACAGCGCGCGCGGCGGCAGCGGGCGGCGTAACGCGACCAGCAATATCAGCGAGCATATTCCGGCGATCAGTGTGCGCTGCGAGGTCAGTGCAATCGGATCAATTGCCGACACCGCGAGCCGCGTCGCCGGCAGCGTACCGCCAAAAATCAGCACGCCGACAAAACCCAGCAACAGACCGAGACGTGCGCGTGAAAAAGTCGGAGAGGTCATGAAGCGATTGGATAACTGTTTTCCAGATCAGCGTACAGCAATCTACTCGGAGCACATGGCGGCCATGCGCCGCTAGCTCGGAGCAATACTGCTCCACACCAGTGCGAGCCCGGACAGAAACAGCAAGCCGAGCACGATGTCGTAGAAATTGCGGTCGCTCAGGGCCCGATAGGTCCGCGCGCCGATCCATGCGCCGATCAGCGTGCCCGGCAGCGCCAGCAGCGCGAGCCAGAACACTTCGGTCTTGACGAAACCGCTGACGATCTGCAGCAGCAAGGCGGCGCCGAGCACGCTGCCGTTGAAGATCTGGAATACGCCGCGGCGCTGGTCCTTGGTCCAGCCGCGCACGCTGGCCCACAGGGTCGGCAGCGGGCCGGACAGCCCGGCGAGGCCGCCCAGGATGCCGCCGGCAAATCCGACGGCAGCGTCCGCCGGCCGGCCGCCGAAGGCGAATGCCATCGGCTTGCGGACGAAAAACAGCGCGGCGGGAAACACCAGCAGCATCACCCCGACGCTCAGTTTGAATATTTGCGGCTCGGCCTGCGCGACCAGCAGCGCGCCGATCGGCATGCCGGCGAGCCCGCCGATGACGAACGGCGCGGCCAGTTTGAAGTCGAGAACCTTCCACATCGTCGGCAGCGTCGAGATCTGCGAACTGACCGAGCAGATCAACACCAGGGGGACGGCCAGCGACGGCGGCAGCACATAGAGCCAGATCCCCAGCGCCATCAGCGCCGTTCCGAAACCGGCAAGGCCGGACACGAAGCCCCCGGCGAGCGCGCCAAAAAGCAACAGCGCGTAAGTGGACGTTTCCAATTTTTCTTCTCTCCTTCGTCATTCCCCGATGCGCAATTGCGCATCTGAGGGCGGCGCGAAGCGACGAGCCCGGAATCCATACTCCGATCGTGGTTATGGATTCCGGGCCTGCGCCAAGAGGCGCATCCCGGAATGACGGTTGATTGGGTGCGAATATTTACACGCCCACGCCAACAGGTACTATCGCAATTCAAGCCTTCAACAACAATCATGGAAACGCCCCCGATGAGCTCAACCTCCGCAAAGACCTTCCTTGTCTGTCACGGCGCGTGGTCGGCGGGCTGGGCGTGGAAGAAGATGCACCCGCTGATGCGCGCCGCCGGGCATCGGCTGGTGACGCCGAGCTACACCGGGCTTGGCGAACGCGCGCATCTGGCAAACCCCTCGATCGACCTCGAAACCCATATCGAGGACATGCTCAATGTCATCAAATATGAGGATATGCGCGACATCGTGCTGGTCGGCCACAGCTATGGCGGAATGGTCGCGACCGGCGTCGCCGATCGTGCCAGGGATCGCGTTACGCAGCTGATCTACGTCGACGCCTTCGTGCCGGAAGACGGACAGTCGCTGTTCGACATCAACGAGCCGGGCCGGCAGCCGATGCTGGATGGCGCGAAGAAGGGGGATGGCTGGCGCATCCCGCCGATGACGTCGCCGCCGGACACCGCGGCTGAAGACGTCGAATGGCTGGCCGCGCGCCGCGTTCCAATGCCGGTCAAATGTTTCGAGACCAGGCTCAAGCTGCAAGGCGGCAGGCTGACATTGCCGCGAAGCTATATCTACGCCACCCGCTTCCCGCCGGCCGATACGTTCGGTCCGTTTGCGAGGAAGACAAAGAGCGATCCGGCGTGGCGCTATTTCCAGATCGATGCCAGCCACGCGCCGAACGTCACCGCGCCGGAAGCGCTGATGGCGCTGTTGGAGAAGATCGCCACGCAAAAATAACGGGAGGTCAGAGCCATGGCGGCCAGGGCGACGGCAGTCATCGAGAAGTGGTCGACCAGCGTGGTCGAACCGGAGCGGCGGCTGGACTACTGGATAGGCGCCATCTGCGAATGCTTTCTCGAGATGGATATCACGACGCAGGTCCGGTCGGGCTTCGACTGCTCGGTTCAGCGCGGGCAACTCGACACCATCGGCATCAACCGTGTCGAGGGCTCCGCGCAGCACGTCTACCGCAGGAAAGCCAGCCTCGGGCGTAGTGCGTCGAACTACTACTACCTTCTCTGCAAGACCGACAACGACTGGACGGTGATGCAGAACGGCCATCGGTCGATGATGCAGCCGCACGATCTCGTGTTGCTGGACTCCCGGCGCTGCTATGAATTCAATTTTCCGGTGACTGCGAACACGCTGTCGCTGGAGTTGCCGATCGCGTGGGTCGAATCGTGGGTCACCGATCCGGAACGGCGGGCCGGGCAGCGGATCGACGGGTGCAGCGGCTGGGGCGCGGCGCTCAGCGCATTTGCGTGCCAATTATCACCCCATCTGGCAGTCGACCTGCCGCTGCCCGCGCAGGTTCTCACCGACCAGCTCGGCGGCCTGCTGGCGCTGGCGGCAGGCAGCGAGATTCCAGCCACGCCGTCGGAGCGGCGCGAGGCGGACCACCTGCTGGATCAGATCGGCCGCGCCATCCGGTTGCTCTACGCCGAACCGGGGCTGACCGCCGCTTCCGTCGCGGAGCATCTGCGGGTTTCGGAGCGGACGGTGCATCGCTGCCTCAACAAGTCAGGCCTGACGTTTAGCGGCGTGCTGAACGACTGCAGGATGGCGGTCGCGCGCAGGATGCTGAGTGAAGCGCGGTTCGATCACATCGGCGTCGGCGGGATAGGATTGCGCGTCGGCCTGTCCGATCCGTCCCATTTCATTCGCCAATGCCGCAGATATCTCGGCATGACACCAGCCGCATTCAGGCGACAGCGCTGATCCGTTCGGGCAAAGACCATGGCGCAAATCGGCGATGATGGTGGCTTAATCCGGCCATCCGGCATAACCTGCCGGACCTATCAAATCCACTTCCATAACGGGGGAGACGGAAATGGCAGGCCTTTACGTCCTTGTACACGGCGCGTGGCACACCGGTGCCGAAATGGATGCGGTCGCCGGGCACTTGCGCAAATACGGCCATGCCGTGCATTGCCCGACGGTTGCCGGCAACAATGCGGGCGACGATCGCGACAAGATCGGGCTGGAACAGGCAATCGCGTCGGTTACCAGCTACATCGAAACCAACAACCTGCGGGACATCTGGCTGGTTGGCCACAGCTATGGGGGAATGCTGATTTCGGGCGTCGCCGACCGGCTGACGGATCGCATCAAGCGTCTCGTCTATGTCAATGCCTTCGTCCCGCTGGACGGACAATGTCTCAACGACATGGTGCCGCCGCATTATGTCGGGCTGTTCGATGCGGTGGCGGCCGCCAACAAGAACGCGGTCATGCTGCCGTTCGAAATCTGGCGCGATGCTTTCATCAACGACGCGGACCTCGAACTGGCAAAGTCCGCATTTGCCAAACTCAACCCGCATCCTTACCGGACATTCACCGACAAGATTGCTTTGAAGCGTCCGCTGGCGGAGCTGCCGGTCGGCAAGTCCTACGTCAATTGCCGGCAGGACATCGCCTTGCCGCACAGCCTGCCCTGGCATCCGCGGCTGTCCGAGCGCCTCGGCCTGTTTCGCCTCGTCGAGTGCGATGGCAGCCATGAAATGTTCTTCAGCAGTCCGGCGCGGCTGGCGCAGGCGATTGAGGAAGCGGCGCGCGACTAGGATCGTTGCGCGGTCCTGAAGATGGCGAGGGGTCCGGCGCGTTACGCCGAACCCCTCATTTTAGAAACATCAGCCGGCCTGTAAGCCGGGTTTTGTAGGGCACCACTCACTTTCGCGAGTGATACGTGACGGCCATTCCTCTGGGACCATGTTTGCACATGGCCTCGAGCAACCTACCCGGACGGCGAGCCTGACATTGCCCTGCGGCGTTTTCGCTTTCGCGAACTGCCCGCGGTGCCGTCCCTATTCGGTTTTGCTCCCGGTGTGGTTTGCCATGCCGGTTCCGTTGCCGGACCCGCGGTGCGCTCTTACCGCACCTTTTCACCCTTGCCTCCTCCGGAGGAGAAGGCGGTTCGTTCTCTGTGGCACTTTCCCTGGGGTCGCCCCCGCCGGACGTTATCCGGCACCGTATGTCGATGGAGCCCGGACTTTCCTCTCCCGCAGCCTTTCGGCCGTAGCGGGAGCGGCCGTCCGGCCGACTGACCCCTTACGCATGGGCGCTGGGCGGCGTGGCGTCAAGCCACGAAACGGAGCAAAATAAACTATCCTGAAGATGTCGTTTCGCGTCCGGCCCGTTCGACTGGGTGTCGGCGATCCAGCCGATCAAGAGGAGTAGAGCGATGCAGTATCTGTTGATGATCTATCGGAGCGAAGCCGAGTTCGGCAAAATGGATGCGGCGGCGCGCAAGGAAATGTCGGCGGAATATGGCGCGTTCACGCAATCTATCATCCAGAGCGGCCACTTCAAGGCCGGCGACGGCTTGCAGCCGACGACGACGGCGACCACCGTGCGCGTCCGCGACGGCAAGACGCTCACGACCGACGGTCCGTTCGCGGAAACGCGCGAACAGCTCGCCGGCTATTATCTGGTCGAGGCCAAGGATCTCGACACCGCGCTCGCCATCGCCGCGCGCATTCCCGAGGCCAGGAAAGGTTCGATCGAGGTGCGGCCGATCATGGTTTATGATTGACGGCAAGTACGCCGATGACGCCGCTTGAGATCGAAAAAATCTTCCGCGACGAGGCGGGCAGGGCGCTGGCGACCCTGATCCGCCTCGTCGGCGATTTCGATCTCGCCGAGGATGCGCTGCAGGACGCGTTCGCGGTGGCGCTGGAGCGCTGGTCCGTTGCCGAAATGCCGTCCAATCCGCGCGCCTGGCTGGTCAATGTCGGGCGCAACAAGGCCATCGATCGCGTCCGCCGCAACGCCGCGTTTCGCGACAAGCAGCAGGAGCTGACGCGCGAAATCCTGCTCAATGCGTCGGCGCCTGACGAGGCCGCCGACAATGTGCTCGACGACGACATGTTGCGGCTGATCTTCATTTGCTGCCATCCGTCCTTTGCGGCGGAAGTGCAGGTGGCGCTGACGCTGCGTACGGTGTGCGGGCTCTCGACGGCGCAGGTCGCGCGCGCGTTTCTCGCGAGCGAGGACGCCATGGCGCAGCGGCTGGTGCGCGCCAAGCAGAAGATCCGCCTCGCCGGCATCGCCTACGAAGTGCCGGAACGCGAAGCGCTGGAGCCGCGCCTGCGCGGCGTGCTCGCGGTGGTCTACCTGGTCTTTACCGAAGGCTATGTCGCGACCTCGGGCGAAGATCTGATGCGGCCTGATCTGGCCCGCGAAGCGATCCGGCTGGTGCGGCTGCTCGACGCGCTGATGCCCGGCCGCGGCGAGATCAAGGGATTACTGGCGCTGATGTTGCTCCACGATTCCCGCCGCGCCGGCCGCGAGACCGCGAGCGGCGACATCGTGCTGCTCGAAGAGCAGGACCGTTCGCTGTGGGATCAGGCCCAGATCGCGGAGGGCTTGAAGCTGGTCGAAAAGGCGTTGCGGATGCCGGGGCGGCCGCAATCCTATGCGGTGCAGGCCGCGATCGCAGCGCTGCACGCGCGTGCGCCGAATTATAACGACACCGACTGGCCGCAGATCGCCGGCCTCTATGAGGTGTTGCTGCGGATCAGCCCGTCGCCGGTGATCGAGCTCAATCACGCCGCCGCGGTGTCGATGGTCGATGGGCCGGCGCGGGCGCTCGACCTGATCGATGCGCTGGAGGCGCGCGGCGGGTTGAAAGGGTATGAGTTGCTGCCGGCCGTCCGCGCCGATCTGCTCCGCCGCCTCGGCCGGCGTGATGCGGCGCGCGAAGCCTATCAGGCGGCGACGGCTGCCACGCAACTGGAGCCGTTGCGGCGGCTTTACGCACGGCGGATGGAAGAGCTGGACCGCGATGCCGGAGCGAAGGCCTAGGCGAGATTTATCGCGATCGGGATAGATCAGACTCCCTTGTCCGTCGGGTTGGCGACCGCGTCCTTTAACGGTGGCGTCATCGGGAAATTCAGGTTCACGTTCTTGGGCGGAATCGGCTTCATGAACCATTTTGCATAGAGATCCGCAAACTGATTGCTCTTCATCATCGCGACCAGCGTCTTGTCGATCAACGCTTTGAACTCCGGATCGTCCTTGCGGATAATCAGCCCGTACGGTTCGGTGCGGAGGCTATCGTCGATAATGCGCCAGTTGTCCGGATCGGGGCTGTTGGCGATCAGGCTGGCGAGCAAAATGTCGTCCATGATGAAGGCCTCGCTGCGGCCCGTCGTCAGCGCAAGGAACGATCCGGCATGATCACCCGACAGGATGTTCCTGGTCTGGAAATTCTTCTCCTGGCCTCGCGCCGTCAGCAGGGCGATCGACGTTGAACCTGACGTCAGGGACACCGGCTTGCCGCTCAGGTCTTCGAAGGTTTTGATCGCAGCGTCCTTTTTCACCACGGCGCGAATGCTGGAGACGAAGATGGTGTTGCTGAAGGCCACGACTTTCTGCCGTTCAAGCGTGTTGGTTGCGGGACCGCAAACGATATCGATCGTCCCGTTTTGAATGAGCGGAATTTGAGTGGCAAGCTGGATCGGCTGGAGCTTCGTCTGAATGGCAGGAAGCTTGAGTTCGCTTTTCACCGCATCGACAATCCTTCCGCAGAGGTCCATCGCAAACCCGACCGGCTTCTGATTGTCGTCGAGGTACGAAAACGGGATCGAAACGTCCCGGTGCCCGAGCCGGATTTCGCCGCTGTCCTTGATTTTGGCCAGCGTTCCGCCGGGCGACTGTGCGTGGGCGGGGACAGCGACCGCGGTCGCCAGGATCAATGAATAAAACAGTCCTTTCATGGGCTTACTCCTACTCGGCTGACCGGCCGTTGCTGACGCGATTGTGCTGGATTTTATACACATGAACTGTATAATATACAAATCGATTTTATACAGAGTAGGCCGGATGGGACCTGGAGTATCCGCAAAGAGCCGAGGGGCCGGGGGACATGGATCCACGCCGGACGCCGTCCGTGAGGCGCTGAGACTCGCGATCAGCCTGGGCGAGTTTGCGCCCGGGTTTCAGCTCAGGCAGGACGAATTGGCGGAACGGTTCGGGACGAGCCGTATTCCCGTGAGGGAAGCGCTCAAGCAGTTGGAGGCCGAGGGGTTCGTTACGTTCCTGCCCAATCGCGGCGCCGTCGTATCCGATATGTCGATCGACGAGGTTGTGGAGCTGCTCGAGATTCGCATCGCACTTGAATGTCATGCGCTGCGCCTGGCTATCCCGGCCATGGGAGAGGTTGATCTCGACGATGCCAACAAGATCCTCCGGTCGTACGACAAGGAGCCCGATCCGGAAAAGTGGGGCGCGTTCAACTGGAGATTCCACGAAACGCTCTACGCGCCGTGCAATCGGCCGCGCCTGCTTGCGATGATTGAAGCAAATTATGGTCATGTAAGCCGTTTTACGCGGGCGCTGGTGTCCCGGGCGACCGGCAAGGAGCGCCCGCAGCGCGAGCATTACCAGCTGCTCGAATTGTGTCGCGCCGGCGAGATTGAAAAAGCCGTTCGGCTTTTGCGCGAGCACATCGTGCAGACGCAGAAAACGCTGAGGTCTGCACAACGTCACGCTTCAC
Source organism: Bradyrhizobium sp. AUGA SZCCT0169 (assembly GCF_018130085.1). Lineage (NCBI taxonomy): Bacteria > Pseudomonadati > Pseudomonadota > Alphaproteobacteria > Hyphomicrobiales > Nitrobacteraceae > Bradyrhizobium > Bradyrhizobium sp. AUGA SZCCT0169. The sequence continues at coordinate 51,759 of NZ_JAFCMC010000032.1, forward strand.
GGGATGCAAGTCCGGAACGCTGATTTGATCCATCACCTCAACGTCCACGCGCACTGATCGCTTTGCCTGCGTAAGCCAGCCTGGAGAAAGAATGAAATGAACGCCCGCAAAGCCGATATCGTCGTGATCGGCGCAGGTATCGTCGGCATCGCCTGCGCTTACTATCTGGCGAGGAGCCGTCCCGGCTCGCGGATCGTGATCGTCGACCAGAATGCTCCCATGAGTCTGACCTCGGCCGCTTCGGGTGAAAACTACCGTAACTGGTGGCCGCATCCGATCATGACTGAGTTCACCGACTACAGCATCGATCTGCTCGAGGAAATCGCCCGTCGGCACGACAACCGCGTCCGTATGACCCGCCGGGGCTACGCACTGGCCACGCGTCAGGCAAAGCCGGACCAATTGCTGGAGGAGCTCCATACAGGTTACGGGCCGGAAGGTGCGCGCCGGATACGCGTGCATGGCGCAGCGTCGTCTTCGTCCTACATACCGGCGGTCTCGGAGGATTGGCAGGATGCGCCCGAAGGTGTCGACGTACTTCAAAACCCGGAACTGATCCGTCGCCATTTTCCAACGTTTGATCCTGAGGTCTCCACCGTTCTGCACGTCCGCCGCGCCGGAGATATCAGCGGGCAGCAGCTTGGAAGCCTGATGCTGGAGGAAGTCCGGGCAGCCGGAGGCGCAGTGAGCCGTGCGCGCGTCACCGAGATCGTCCGGCAAGAGGGTGGCTTCGCCCTGAAGATGCGAGGCGAGGAAGGCGAGCAGGCACTGCATGCCGGGATACTCGTCAACGCTGCCGGCCCGTACGTCGCCGACATCGCGCGAATGCTGGGGGAAGAACTCCCGGTCGAGAACGTATTTCACCAGAAGATTGCGTTCGCCGACAACCTCGGCGCCATCGATCGACGAATGCCGTTCTCGATCGATCTGGATGGCCAGACGATCGACTGGACCGACCAGGAGCGTCAGCTCCTCAAGGAGGATAGTGCAACGGCCTGGCTCGCCCGACCGATGCCGGGCGGAATTCACTGCCGTCCGGAAGGTGGCGATCACGGAAAATGGATCAAGCTCGGCTGGGCTTATAGTCGCCAGCCGTCAGAGCCGCAGGACGATCTCCCGACGGATCCCAACTTTCCGGATATCGTTCTGAGAGGCGCGAGCAGGCTGAACCCGCTCTTGAAGCAGTATTACGGTCGGCTGCCGCGGCAGATTACGCATTACGGCGGCTATTACACCATGACCAAAGAGAATTGGCCGCTGATCGGGCCGATGAAGACCGAAGGCGCCTTCATCGCCGGTGCGCTTTCCGGTTTCGGAACGATGGCTGCCTGCGCCACGGGCGCGCTTTGCGCGAGTTGGGTTCAAGGCGCACAGCAGCCCGGGTTTGCGCAGCGTCTCAGCCTGTCACGCTACGACGACGAGAATTTTATGCGGCAGCTGCGCGACAGCGCGGGAACCGGTGTGCTCTAGCTACTGCGCCGCGACCTGCGTCGGCGTCGCATCGGCCGGCAAAGTGGCCAGCAGCGCGTGCAGCGTGATCATGGTCGAATGATCGGCGATGCCGTCGACGCGGGCCGGGCGGAAGTGGCGCTGGAACGCGGTGACCACTTCCATGGTCGGGCCGTCGTACTTGCCGTGGTTCGGCACTTGGTAGCCGTAGCGCGCCAGGGCAGTCTGCAGGCCGGCGACATCGTCGCTGATGCTGCCGAGCTTGAGCGATTCGCCGCGCACGATCGGCGCCGGCTGCACCCAATGGCCGACGCCGGAATTGGCCAGCGAATGCCACGGGAATTTCTCGCCGGGATCCTTTTTGCGCGCAGGCGCGACGTCGGAATGCCCAAGCACGCGATGCGGCGGCACGTTGCGGCGGAGCATGATGCCGCGGCACAGCGCGATCACGGCGGCGATCTGGCGCAGCGGAAAATCCGGATAGCCCCAGTCGTGGCCACGATTGATGATCTCGACCCCGATCGAACAGGAGTTGATGTCTTCTTCGCCGGCCCAGAACGATACGCCGGCATGCCAGGCGCGCTTGCTCTCGGGCACGCATTGCACGATCCGGCCGTCTTCCAGCACGATGTAATGCGCCGATACGTCGGTTCCCGCGGTGCAGAGCTGGGCGATTGCGCCTTCCACATCCGGCATGCCGGTGTAGTGCAGCAGGATCATGTCGGGCAGGCGCCCCTTGTTCCGGTCGCCATAGTTCGCCGACGGGATCACGTCGGAGGCAATCGAGGAATCCGGGGTAAAAGTCTTCATGTCCGCGATGGCCCTGGGAACGGGAAGGGCACGTTGACGCTTCGAATCAATACCAGCAGACGTGAACGAACCAGCAGCCATTATATGAGCTCAAACCGGGCAGGAGAACGACAACCCGCAAATTTTACAAAACAATGATCTTTACTATTCCTTTACCAAGCCATCCGCGCAATCCAGCAGCCGCGCCCGCTCTCGCATTTTGACCGAGTGTGTGCGGCGGGCATCACTGGCTTCGCCAGATGAGCCGGGCATCACTGGCTTTGGCCAGTGAGCCGGGCATCACTGGCTTCGACAGACGGCCGGCTTCGCCAGATGAGCCGGGGCGTCACTTGGCTGGGCCAGTGAGCCGGGGCATCACCGGCTTGAGAGTAGCTACAAAGCGCGTAAAAGCCGTGGCCGATCGTCAACGCTTTCTTAACGCTAAGTGCCGTTACTAAGTGATGAAGAGCCGAACCGGTTTGGGGACGGCCGAGGCCCTCTTTCACGCTCGAAAAGCCATGGCAGCCCAGCAAATTCCGTCCGGAAAACAGGGTTTGCGGGATGGGGCGGGAAACAGCCAGCGCGCCTCGCAGCGGTTTTTTGGCCGGAACGACCCGGCGAAGCGCAGGGATTTGAGGCGCAATGGACCGGTTGGCGTCCAGTTTCTGTATCGTACCTTGGAATACGCTGAAGGCCGGCGGATGACCCCGGCTGCCTCCCGACATATCTCCGTTCTCGGCCGCGAGGCGGTCGAGATGCTCATCCCCCGCGACGGCGGCATCTATGTCGATGCCACCTTCGGCGCCGGCGGCTACAGCCGGATGATCCTGGAAACCGCTGGAACCCGGGTGATCGGTATCGACCGCGACCGGTCGGCGATTACTGGCGGGTTCGATCTGGTCGACCAGGCGGATGGCCGGCTGACGCTGGTCGAGGACCGGTTTTCCAATCTCGCCGAGGTCTGTGCCGCGCAGGGCGTTGATGCCGTCGACGGCGTCGTGATGGACGTCGGGGTCTCGTCGATGCAGCTCGATCAGGCCGAGCGCGGCTTTTCGTTCCGGCTCGGTGGTCCGCTCGACATGCGGATGGGGCATGACGGCCCGACCGCGGCGGACGTGGTCGCGAAAGCCTCCGAAGCCGATCTCGCCAATATCATCTACATCTTCGGCGAGGAGCGTCACTCCCGCGGCGTCGCCCGCGCCATCGTCGCCGCCCGCAAGGAAGCGCCGATCACGACCACGAAGGCGCTTGCCGACATCGTCGGCAAGGTGGTCCGCTCCAAGCCGAACGAAATTCATCCGGCGACGCGGACGTTCCAGGGCTTGCGGATATTCGTCAACGCGGAACTCGACGAGCTGCATCTGGCGCTGTCGGCAGCGGAACGCGTGCTGAAGCCGGGCGGCCGGCTGGTCGTGGTGTCCTTTCATTCGCTGGAAGACCGCATCGTGAAGGATTTCCTTAACCAGCGCGGCAAGTCCGGCGGCGGATCGCGGCATCTGCCCGAGGTCGCGCAGGCCGTTCCGAGCTTTCAAATCCTGACCAAGCGTCCGGTCACACCCGGCGAGGCCGAGGTTTCGGCCAATCCGCGCGCGCGATCCGCCAAACTGCGCGCCGCGGAGCGTACGGCGGCGCCGGCGCATACGGCGGGCGAATTGCCGGCGTGGCCGACCATCGACAGCGTCATGAGGGGAGGCTGACCATGCGGATCATCCACCTCCTCGTGATCGGCATGCTGGTGTTCGCCGCCTCCTATGTCTACCGGATCAAGATGGAATCGACCTCGCGCACCGAGCGCGTGCTGCGGCTGAACGCGGAAATCCGCGAGCAGCGCGACGCCATTGCCGCGCTCCGCGCCGAATGGGCCAAGCTCGACGCGCCGCTGCGGCTGCAGGGCCTGGCCGACCGGCATTTGCCACTGAAGTCCCTGGTCGCCACGCAATATGACCAGTTGAAGAACCTGCCGGAACGGCCGCCCAGCTTTGCGAGGCCAGGCGCGCCCGATCCGATCGGCGCGATGATCAATACCATCGAGGCTGCCACCGATGCGCCGACCGTGACCGGCTCGGTGCCCGCGCCGGGAGATCAGCAATGACCGATCAGGCGCTTGCCACCACCCGACCTGCAAAGCCTGCCGAGCCCTGGCGGCAGCGGCTGATCCGCAGCCTGCTCTACGGGCGCAATGTCGATCGCGCGGCGAAGGCGCGGGCGCGCGTCGGACTTGCGGTGCTGGCGTTCGCATTGGTGTACGCCATCATTGCCGGACGCCTCGTCATGTTTGCGATCGGCGCCGACAGCCACAATGCGGCCCGCACCGGCTCGCGAGACGCGATCGCGACCGCGCGGCCCGACATCGTCGATCGTAACGGCGAGGTCCTGGCGACCGACGTCAAGTCGCCGAGCCTGTTCGGCGAACCGCGCCGCATCATCGACAAGGACGAGGCGATCGAGCTTCTGACCGCGACATTGCCTGATCTCGACACGACCGAGGTCCGCGAGCGGTTGTCGTCGCGCAAGGGCTTTGTGTGGCTGAAGCGCGAGATCACCTCGAAGCAGCAGCAGGCCATTCATCGCCTCGGCATTCCCGGCATCGGCTTCCTGCGCGAGAACAAGCGCGTCTATCCGACCGGTGCTGCGGTCGCGCATCTGATCGGCCTGGTCAATATCGACAACCAGGGCATCGCCGGGATGGAGAAGTGGCTCGACAATAACGGGCTGGCCGACCTGCACCGCGCCGGCTTTGCCACCGATCGGCTGCAGCGGCCGGTGGAATTGTCGATCGACCTGCGCGTCGAGCACGCGCTGCGCGACGAATTGTTGAAGGCCAAGGAGAAGTACAAGGCCAAGGCCGCTTCCGGCCTGGTCTCCAACGTCAGGACCGGCGAGATCGTCGCGCTGGTGTCGTTGCCGGATTTCGACCCGAACAACCCGAAGGAGGCGCACGACCCCGAGCGCATCAACCGCCTGACCACGGGCGTGTTCGAGATGGGCTCGACCTTCAAGGCGCTGACGCTGGCGATGGCTCTGGATTCCGGCAAGGCCAACCTCAACACGCTGTATGACGGGCGGGGTGTGCTGAAGTACGGCAAATTCACCATCCACGATACGCATCCGGTCGGCCGCTCGATCACGCTGTCGGAAGTATTCACGTTTTCCTCGAACGTCGGCGCGGCCAAGATCGCGCTGGGGCAGGGCGTCGAGGCGCACAAGGCGTTCCTGAAAAAGCTCGGCCAGTTGGACCGGCTGCGCACCGAACTGCCGGAAAGCACGTCGCCGATCGTGCCGAAGCGCTGGGGTGAGCTCAACACCATCACCATTGCCTTCGGCCACGGCATGGCGGTGGCGCCGCTGCAGGCGGTGATGGGCATCAATGCGGTCGTTAACGGCGGCTACCTGATCCCGCCGACTTTCCTCAAGCGCTCGGAGGAAGAAGCCAGGGCGATCGGCAAGAAGGTGCTCAAGACCGAGACGTCGGACAAGATGCGCTATCTGATGCGGCTCAACGCCGAGATCGGAACCGCGAAGAAAGCCGACGTGAAGGGCTATTATATCGGCGGCAAGACCGGCACTTCGGAAAAAGTGGTCAATGGCCGCTATTCCAAGAAGCAGGTGCTCAATTCCTTCACCGCAATCTTTCCGGCCGACAACCCGCAATATCAGCTCCTGATCATGCTGGACGAGCCCAAGGCGCTGCCGGAAACGCATGGTTTCATCACCTCGGGCTGGAACACCGTGCCGACCGGCGGCAAGGTAATCGCCCGAATCGGACCGCTTTTGGGCGTCGAACCGCGTTTCGATCTGCCGACGGCAGATCGCCTCATTCTTGCGGCATCGAGGACAACCCAGTAAGGCGTAGGACGATGCGCCAAGCTGCGCCCGGGCCGGACTGGACGACCATGAAACTTCGCGACCTCTTCAGCAATGATGCTGCGATCGAGCCGCAGGCGGAAGCGATCGACGTGAAGGGCCTGGCAATGGACAGCCGCGCCGTGAAGCCCGGCGATCTGTTTTTCGCGCTCGCCGGCAGCAAGACCGACGGTTCGCGCTTTGTTGATTCAGCCATCACCGCGGGCGCGGTCGCGATCGCGGGCGATCACGCTACAAGCGATCGCGTGCCGTTTGTCACCACGCAAAATCCGCGCCGTGCGCTGGCGCTGGCGGCGGCGAGATTCTATCCGAAGCAACCCGCGACAATCGCAGCCGTCACGGGCACGAGCGGAAAAACCTCGGTCGCGGCGTTCACCCGCCAGATCTGGCAACGGCTCGGCCATGCCTCCGCCAGCATCGGCACCATCGGTCTCGTTTCGCCGAAGCGCACCGTCTACGGCTCGCTCACGACGCCGGATCCGATCGCGCTGCATCGCCAGCTCGACGAGATCGCCGGCGACGGCGTCACCCATCTCGCCTTTGAAGCCTCCTCGCACGGGCTCGACCAATACAGGCTCGACGGCGTGCGCATCGCCGCGGGCGGATTTACCAATTTGACGCGCGACCACATGGATTATCATCCCGACGTCGCGCATTACCTTGATGCCAAGCTACGGCTGTTCCGCGATCTCGTCGTGGCCGATGGTGCAGCCGTGATCTCGGCCGATCACGATTGCTCACTGGAGGTGATCGACGCCGCGCGGGAACGGAAACTGCGGATTATCGCGATCGGCCGCAACGCTGATGGTGCGGACGGGGGCATCCGTCTGGTCGATGCTGTCGTCGATGGCTTTGCGCAGAAGCTGACGCTCGAACATCGTGGACGCAGGCATATGATCAAGCTGCCGCTGGTCGGCGAATTCCAGATCGAGAACGCGCTGGTCGCTGCGGGACTGGCGATCGGGACCGGCAGCGAACCTGCCGCGGTGCTCGCCGGCCTCGAACATCTCGAGGGCGCCAAGGGCCGGCTGGAACAGGTCGGCGAACATAATGGCGCGCCGATCTTCGTCGACTACGCGCACAAGCCGGACGCGCTGGCGAAAGCGCTGCAGGCGCTGCGGCCCTATGCGAAGCGAAAACTGGTGGTGGTGTTCGGCTGCGGCGGCGACCGCGACGCCGGCAAGCGTCCGCTGATGGGGGCGATCGCGGCCGAGAACGCCGACGGCGTCATCGTCACCGACGACAATCCGCGCAGCGAGAATCCGGCAAGCATCCGCGCCGCCATTCTGGCTGCCGCCAGGGGCGCCCGGGACATCGGCGACCGGGCGGAAGCCATCAGGGCCGGGATTGCCGGACTGCAGCCAGGCGACGCGCTGTTGATCGCCGGCAAGGGTCACGAGACCGGCCAGATTGTCGGCGACAAGACGCTACCGTTCAGTGATCACGACGCGGTGGCGGCCGCGCTGGCGGAGAGGAATGCATGAGCGCTGCGCCATTGTGGACGATTGCCAAAGTGGCCCAGGCTTTAGGCCTGGCGGGTACGTTTCCCGACACCGCGATTGATTTCGTTACGCAGGACAGCCGGCTGGTAAAACCCGGATGCCTGTTCGTGGCGCTCAGCGGCACGCCGAGCGGCGGCTTCATTTCGAGTTTCGCGAGCGCGCGCGACGGCTGGGAGTTCGCCGACAAGGCGGAAGCCGCCGGAGCGGTGGCGATGATCGTGCCGCACAGGATCGAAGGCGTGCGTGTTCCGCAGCTGATCGTCAAGGATACGCTGATCGACGGTCTCTGGGGATTGGCGCGCGCGGCGCGGGCGCGGTTCAAGGGCCCGGTGATCGGCCTCACCGGCAGCGCCGGCAAGACCAGCACCAAGGAATATCTCGCCGCGTACCCTGCCGCCTATGCCAGCCCGAGCAGTTTCAATAATTTCTGGGGCGTGCCGCTGACGCTGTGCAATGCCAGCCCGAGCGCCTCGCTGTGGGTGGTGGAAATGGGCATGAACCAGACCGGCGAAATCGCACGGCTCAGCGAACTGACGCAGCCGACCGTGGCGCTGGTGGTCAACGTCCAGCCCGTGCATCTGGAAAAGCTCGGCAGCCTGGAGGCGATCCGGCGCGAGAAGGTGAGCATCGCGCAGGGCCTCCCGCAAAATGGCGTGCTGGTGCTGCCGACCGACGTCGAAGCGCCGGAATGGAACGGCAAGCTTGTCCGCTTCGGCGATGGCTCGGAAGTGCATGCGTTGAAGCACACCCCGCATGGCGAAAGCTGGCACGTGTCAGCGCAAGTCGGCGGCAAACAGGTCGCATTCGACCTGACGCCGGGCGCGCCGCACCGGCTGCAGAATGCGCTGGCCGCGCTGGCGTCGGTCCATGCCGCCAAACTCGATGAGGCTGATCTGGCCAAGGAACTCGGCAAGGTCGGCATCATGACCGGGCGTGGGGTGGAGCAGACCGCCGCCGGCGTCACCGTGATCGACGACAGTTTCAACGGCAATCCGGCCAGCATGGTCGCAGCGCTCGACAGCCTCAAGGCGCGGCCGGTCGCATCCGGCCGGCGCATCGCCATCATGGGCGACATGCTGGAGCTCGGCGCCGACGCGCCCGCCTATCATGTCAGGCTGGCCAAGGATCTGCCCGGCATCGACGGCGTCTATTGTGTCGGCCCGCTGATGCGCCATCTGTACGACCTTTTGCCGGCCGATCGCGCCCTCGGCTGGCACGACGACCCCGCCACGCTGGAGCCGCAGAAAATCGCCGCATTGTTGCAAAGCGGTGACGTCGTGGTGGTCAAGGGCAGCAAAAAGATGTTCTGGGTCAACAAGTTTGTGCCCAAGCTGCTGGCCGCCTTACAGGCAAAAGCGTAAACTGGCCGGGCTGACCCACTCGTGATTTCCGTGGTGATTCGCGCAACCGCCGCCGCGATCGTGACCAAGATTTGCTTGGTTTCCAGGATGAAAACGATTGTCAACGCGCTTGCAATGCGCTTACCCGGCAAGACGGCGCAACCAGGCCGCAATAGGGCATACTGAATGTTTTACTGGCTGATCGAGCTTTCCAACACCGTCCCCGCTTTCTCGTTTTTACGCGGCCTCCTCAACGTCTTCCGCTACATCACCTTCCGCACCGGCGGGGCGATGGTGACGGGCGCGCTGTTCGTGTTCCTGTTCGGTCCCTGGATCATCGATCACTTAAGGCTTCGGCAGGGCAAGGGTCAGCCGATCCGCACCGACGGTCCGGCCTCGCATATCATCGCCAAAAAGGGCACGCCGACGATGGGCGGGCTGATGATCCTGTCCGGCCTCGTCGTCTCGACGCTGCTGTGGGCCAATCCGCTCAATCCCTATGTCTGGATCGTGCTGGCGGTGACGCTCGGATTCGGCTTCGTCGGCTTCTATGACGATTATCTGAAAGTGACGAAACAGACCCATAGCGGTTTTGCCGGCAAGTTTCGTCTCGCCATCGAAGGCGTGATCGCGCTGATCGCCTGTTACGCGCTGGTGCGGCTCGGGCGCGACGTGACCTCAACCTCGCTGGCGATTCCGTTCCTGAAGGACATGGTGTTCAATTTCGGCTGGTTCTTCGTGATCTTCGGCGCCTTCGTCATCGTTGGCGCCGGCAACGCGGTCAACCTGACCGACGGCCTCGACGGCCTTGCGATCGTCCCCGTGATGATCGCCGCCGCCAGTTTCGGCATGATCGCCTATCTGACCGGCAATGCTGTCTTCTCCGACTATCTGCAGATCAGATACGTCGCCGGCACCGGCGAACTTGCGGTGCTGTGCGGCGCGGTGCTCGGCGCCGGGTTGGGATTCCTGTGGTTCAATGCGCCGCCGGCCTCGATCTTCATGGGCGACACCGGCTCGCTCGCGCTCGGCGGCATGCTGGGCGCGACCGCGGTTGCGGTCAAACACGAGATCGTGCTGGCCGTGATCGGCGGCCTGTTCGTGCTGGAAGCGGTTTCCGTGATCGTGCAGGTGGTGTCGTTCAAGCTGACCGGCAAACGCGTGTTCCGGATGGCGCCGCTGCATCATCATTTCGAGCAGAAGGGCTGGACCGAACCACAGATCGTGATCCGGTTCTGGATCATCTCGGTGATGCTGGCGCTCGCCGGCCTCTCCACGCTGAAGCTGCGGTGACAACTTGATCCCCGTCACTTCCTTCGCGGGCAAGACGGTCGCCGTCTTCGGGCTCGGTGGCTCCGGCCTCGCGAGCTGCCACGCGCTCAAGGCCGGCGGCGCGGAGGTGATTGCCGGCGACGACAGCGCCGATAACGTCGCCAGGGCGGCACAGGACGGCTTCATCACCGCCGACTTGCGCAACGTCCCCTGGGATAATTTCGCCGCGCTGATATTGACCCCCGGCGCGCCGCTGACCCATCCGGCGCCGCACTGGTCCGTGCTGATGGCGCGGCAGGCCGGCGTCGAGGTGATCGGCGACATCGAATTGTTCTGCAGGGAACGAAGGCGTCACGCGCCCGATGCGCCGTTCGTCGCCATCACCGGCACCAACGGCAAATCCACCACCACGGCGCTGATCGCGCACCTGATGAAGGTTGCCGGCTACGATACCCAGATGGGCGGCAACATCGGCACCGCGATCCTGTCGCTGGAGCCGCCGCGGATGGGGCGGGTGCATGTGATCGAGATGTCGTCCTATCAGATCGATCTGGCGCCCTCGCTCGATCCGTCCGTCGGCATTCTGCTCAATGTCAGCGAAGACCATATCGATCGCCACGGCACGCTGGAGCACTACGCGGCGGTGAAGGCGCGGCTGGTCGCCGGCGTGCAGCCGCAGGGCACCTCCATCGTCGGCGTCGACGACGGCTGGTGCCGCAACATCGCCGACCGGCTCGATCAGGCCGGCAAGCGCGTGGTGCGCATCTCCGTGAAAAACCCGCTGCCCGACGGCGTCTATGTCGAGCGCGAAACCATCGTCCGGGCCTCCGGCGGCGCGCGGAGCGAAATCGCAAAACTCGGCGGCATCGGCTCATTGCGTGGCCTGCACAACGCGCAGAATGCGGCGTGCGCCTCGGCTTGCGCGCTGGCGATGGGGATATCGACCGACATTCTGCAGAACGGCCTGCGCAGTTTTCCCGGTCTCGCGCACCGCATGGAGCAGGTCGGCCGCCTCGGCAACGTGCTGTTCGTCAACGATTCCAAGGGTACCAATGCGGACGCGGCAGCGCATGCGCTGTCGTCCTTCGCTGATATTTTCTGGATCGTCGGCGGCAAGCCGAAACTCGGCGGCATTACCAGCCTCACCGAATTTTTCCCGCGCATCCGCAAAGCCTATTTGATCGGCGAAGCCGCGCAGGAGTTTTCCGGCACGCTCGGGACCCGCGTGCCGCACGAGATTTCGCAGACGCTCGACGTCGCCGTCGCCAGCGCCGCGCGCGACGCCGAAGCCTCGGGCCTCACCGACCCCGTCGTGCTGCTGTCGCCGGCCTGCGCCTCGTTCGACCAGTACCGCAACTTCGAAATCCGCGGTGCCAGGTTCCGCGATCTCGTCACGGCGATGCCGGGTGTGAAGCCGGTGGTGTGACGATGTAGGATGGGTTGAGCTCTTCGCGAAACCCATCACGTGTCGTTATTGCCTCGATGGGTTTCGCTCCCACCTTTGCCAGGTTGCGCTTCGGCGGATGCGGTCGCTCAACCCATCCTACTTCTTCGCACTCCGACGCGCGTGCACCGGCTTGAACAAGTCCAGATCGATCGCCTGGCCCATCGCCAGATAACCCGTGCGATTGGGATGCAGCTTGTCGCCGGCGCCGCCGGTGGTGCTGTCGGGGACGAATTCTACCTTGAGGCCGCCGGATTGCGGATCGAGGGTCGCCTTGTCGAAGTCAATCACGCCGTCGAACGTGCCTGACGTGCGGATGAAGTCGTTCAGCGCTTTCCGCTTGGCGTCCTGTTCGGGGAAACCGTGTGCGGCACTGGAACTGCCGAGCGCCGTCGTCACGGTGGCGCCGATGATTTTGATATGCGGCCATTTCGCGCGCAAACGAGCGACACCGTCCTTCATGGCGGCGATCACCTTGTCGCTTTCGGCGTTGCCGTTCTTGCTGAAATCGTTGATGCCTTCCAGCCAGATCAGGCTGGAGATGCCCGACAGCGTCAGCACGTCGCGCTCGAGCCGCTGGCCCGAAGCAGGGCCGCCGGGGAACGGTTTGCCGGGACCATACTCGGCCGGTCCGGCGATCTGGTTGCCGCCGATGCCGCCGTTCACCACCGCGACCTTGTTGCCATGGATCGCTTTTAGCCGGCGCGAGAGCACGTTGGGCCAGCGGTCGTCGCCGTTCATCGTCGACGCGGTGCCGTCGGTGATGGAATCGCCGAACGCCATGATGGCGAAGGCGTCGGTTGGTGCCGTCATCTCGATCGCATCGAGGAAGAACCACGACGCGGTCGTATACGGAAATGCCGCCTCGTCCTCCAACGTGCCCTTGGATCCGGCACCGGGTGCGGTGACGTAAGACGTCGTCAGCGCTTTGGCGTGCCAAGTCATCGGACCGCTCTCACCTGGGATGTGAAAGCTGACCGCGAGGCGGCGGCCGGCGAGCTGGTCGGGCTGCCCTCCGAACGGCAGCGTGATGGTGTCGCTCCAGACCGAATCGCCGGGCTGGACGGTGACGGAAGTCTTGCCGCCAAACGTCACCAGGCGATTGGAGCCGCGGAGCAGCGCAGCACTGCTCAATTGCAGGCCGGCACAAACGCCGTCGAACGTCACGGGCCTGGTGCCGAAAGCATTGCTGAAACGAAGCCGGGCCTGGCGGCCCCACAGATCGGGCCGCACGATCAGGCGGAAGGTCTGATCCCGCGCGCCGGCCGCAGGATCGGGGAACGCAAATTTCTGGTCGGGCTGGGCGGACGGGTTGCCGACGGGATAGGGACCCTGGACCGAACCGGTCCATGACACCACCCAGTTCTCATCCTTGGCGGATGCCGTCTGAAGTGATGCGACCAACAGCGATGCCACGACGATAGCGGTAAGAGAACGCATGGTTCCTCCCAAGCCTTGTGATTGGAGCTTACCCTAAAGCCAAGGGCGCAATTGGTGAAACCGAAAATTTGACGGACCTCATTAACTCCTTGGAAACCATCCTCCGCCACCAATGGACGTTACCTCTGCCATTTGGGGACGCCCATGCTCGCCCGTGACCAACGCACCCCGTTCTCGGAATGGTGGTGGACTGTGGATAGACTGCTGCTCGCGGCGATCATCGCGCTGGTCGTGGGCGGCCTCATCCTGTCGCTGGCGGCGAGCCCGCCGGTGGCGACAAGGATCGGGCTCGATCCCTTCCACTTCTTCAACCGGCACGTGATGTTCCTGCTGCCGTCCTTCATCGTGCTGATCGGGGTATCCTTCATGTCCCCGAAGAACATCCGCCGTGGGGCGCTGCTGGTATTTGCGGTCTCGATCGTGCTGATCGTGGCGACGCTGATGTTCGGTGCCGAGGTCAAGGGTTCGCGGCGCTGGATCACGTTGCTCGGCGTCAATATCCAGGCCTCGGAATCCGCCAAGCCGGCTTTTGTCGTGATCGCGGCGTGGCTGTTTGCGGAATCGACCAAACGTCCGGAGATGCCGGCGACTTCGATGGCGATGGTGCTGCTGTTGATGCTGGTGTCGCTCCTGGTGATGGAGCCGGATTTCGGCCAGACCATGCTGGTCCTGATGGTGTGGGGCGCGCTGTTCTTCATCGCGGGCATGCGGATGATCTGGGTGGTCGGTCTTGCCGGCGCCGCCGCAGCCGGATTGTTCGGCGCGTATCTGCTGGTGCCGCACGTCGCGCATCGCATCAAACGATTCATGAATCCCGGCTCGGGCGATACGTTCCAGCTCGACATGGCGATGGATGCATTCTGGAACGGCGGCTGGTTCGGGCTCGGGCCCGGCGAAGGCATCGCCAAGCGCAGCCTGCCGGACAGCCACACCGATTTCGTGTTCGCGGTGGCGGCGGAAGAGTTCGGCATCATCCTCTGCCTGGCGCTGGTCGCATTGTTCGCCTTTGTCGTGATCCGCACATTGCTGCGCGCCTATGCCAGCGAGGACATGTTCTCCCGGTTTGCCGCTTCCGGCCTCGCCATCCTGTTCGGCGTGCAGGCCGCGATCAACATGGCGGTCAATCTGCAGCTGATCCCCGCCAAGGGCATGACGCTGCCGTTCATCTCCTATGGCGGTTCCTCGATCATCTCGCTGGCCTACGGCGTCGGCATGATGCTGGCGCTGACGCGGCAACGCCCGCGCACCGAGATCGAGTCGCAGAACAATGCCAACTCGGTGCGCAGCTACGCATGACGGCGAGGTAAATCCAACCCGTCATTGCGAGCGCAGCGAAGCAATCCACCCATCCGTTATGCCGCGCTATGGATTGCTTCGCGGGGCCTGTCATCGGGCGCGCATTCGCGCGACCCGGTGGCTCGCAATGACGGCTGATTGGCTATAGAAGAATTCCCCATGAATACTTCGCCCCTCATCCTCCTCGCGGCCGGCGGTACCGGCGGCCATTTGTTTCCGGCCGAAGCGCTCGGCGTCGAGCTGATCAAACGCGGTTTTCGCGTGCGGCTCGCGACCGACGCCCGCGCGCTGCGCTACAGCGGCCTGTTCTCCAGGGTCAATGACAATATCGACGTGGTGCCGAGCGAGACCGTGCGTGGCCGCAATCCGATCTCGCTGGCGCGCACCGCTGTCATGCTCGGCTATGGCGGTCTCATCGCGCTCAATCTGGTGCGGCGGCTGAAGCCATCAGCCGTGATCGGCTTCGGCGGCTATCCGACGCTGCCGCCGCTGATGGCGGCCAGATTGCTCGGCGTGCCCAGCCTCATTCACGACGCCAACGCGGTGCTCGGCCGCGCCAACCGGTTTCTCTCCAGCCGAGTCAACGCGATCGCGACCTCGCTGCCGGGCGTGCTCGATCGCGATCCGGCGCTGGCTGGCAAGGCAACGACGGTCGGCACGCCGATGCGTCCGGCGATCCTGGCCGCCGCCGCGATACCCTTTGCCTCGCCCGAGGCGAACGGGCCGCTTCGGTTGCTGGTGGTCGGCGGCAGCCAGGGCGCGCGCGTGATGAGCGACATCGTGCCACCGGCGATCGAACGGCTGGAGCCGGTGCTGTGGAGCCGGCTGATCCTGACGCAACAGGTGCGCGAAGAGGATATGGCGCGGGTGCGCGCGGTCTATGACCGGCTCAAGATCAGCGCCGAGCTGGCGCCGTTCTTCACGGACTTGCCGGCGCGGCTGGCTTCCAGCCATCTGGTGGTGTCGCGCTCCGGCGCCGGCACGGTGGCCGAGCTCGCCGCGATCGGCCGGCCCTCGATCCTGGTGCCGCTGCCCGGCGCGATCGATCAGGATCAGTTCGCCAATGCCGGCGTGCTGGCCAAGGTGGGCGGCGCGCTGCGCATCGCGCAGGCGGAGTTCACGCAGGACCGGCTGGCTTCCGAAATTTCCGCATTCGCCGCCGAGCCGGCGAAGCTGACCGAGATGGCCGCCGCCTCCCGCACCGTGGGCAGGCTGGACGCTGCCGAGCGGCTGGCCGATCTGGTGCAGAAAGTTGCCGGAATCTAGGCCGCAATGGTCGATTTTCATTGTTTTTGCGTCATGGCCGGGCTTGTCATGTCAATTCGGATATATCCGACTTGACCCTTTAAAAAAGAACGGCACTCGGTATACCGAGTGCCTACGCATCCACGTCTTGCATGAAGTGACGTAGAAGTCGTGGACGCCCGGGACGAGCCCGGGCATGACGGGAACATACGAGACAGACATGAGACTGCCGCGCGAGATCGGACCCATCCACTTCGTCGGGATCGGCGGCATCGGCATGAGCGGCATCGCCGAAGTCCTGAGCAATCTCGGCTATACCGTGCAAGGTTCGGACGCCTCCGAAAGCGGCAACGTCACGCGGCTGCGCGACAAGGGCATCACCGTTTCGGTCGGCCACAAGGCGGAGAATGTCGACGGCGCCGACGTTGTCGTGGTCTCGACCGCGATCAAGCGCGACAATCCCGAACTGATGGCGGCGCGTGCCCAGCGCATTCCCGTGGTGCGCCGCGCCGAAATGCTGGCCGAACTGATGCGGCTGAAAAGCTGCGTCGCAATCGCCGGCACCCATGGCAAGACCACGACGACGACGATGGTCGCGACGCTGCTCGACGCCGGTGACCTCGATCCGACGGTGATCAATGGCGGCATCATCAATGCCTATGGCTCCAATGCGCGATTGGGCGCGGGCGACTGGATGGTGGTGGAGGCCGACGAGAGCGACGGCACGTTCCTGAAGCTGCCGTCCGATGTCGTGATCGTCACTAACATCGATCCCGAACATCTCGATCACTTCAACACTTTCGAGGCGATCCAGGAGGCATTCCGCAATTTCGTCGAGAACGTGCCGTTCTACGGCTTTGCCGTGATGTGCACCGATCATCCCGTGGTGCAGGCCCTCGTCGGCAAGATCGAGGATCGCCGCATCATCACCTATGGCGAGAACCCGCAGGCCGATGTGCGGCTGGTCGATCTGACGCCGATGGGCAGCGGCTCGAAATTCAAGGTCGCGTTCCGCAACCGTAAGACCGGCGCGACCCACGAGATATCCGACATCATGCTGCCGATGCCGGGACGCCACAACGCATCGAATGCAACGGCGGCGATCGCGGTGGCGCACGAACTCGGCATTTCCGGCGAGGTGATCCGCAAGGCGATGGCGGGCTTTGGCGGCGTCAAGCGGCGCTTTACCAAGACCGGCGAATGGAACGGTGTCACCATCATCGACGATTACGGCCATCACCCGGTCGAGATCGCAGCGGTGCTGAAGGCGGCGCGCGAATCCACCAACGGCAAGATCGTCGCCGTGGTGCAGCCGCATCGCTTCACCCGGCTGCAATCGCTGTTCGAGGAATTTTGTACCTGCTTCAACGACGCCGATGCGGTCGTCGTCGCCGAAGTCTATCCGGCCGGCGAGGCGCCGATCGAGGGCATCGACCGCGACCATTTCGTGCTCGGCCTGCGCGCGCACGGCCATCGCGAAGTCATTCCGCTGCAAAGCTCTTCCGAACTCGCCAGGGTTATCAGCGGCATCGCTGATAACGGCGACTACGTCGTCTGCCTCGGCGCCGGCAACATCACCCAATGGGCCTACGCGCTGCCGGGCGAATTGAAAGCGCTGGGGTGAGGGGCGCGTCACCTCCAACTCCGTCATGGCCGGGCTTGTCCCGGCCATCCACGTCTTTACTGTGTGATCGTCGGGACAAGCCCGGCCATGACGAGCCGAGAGAATTCCGTTGACCTTCCCCGACATCACCCCCGATCTCAAAACCGCAATGCCCGACTTGCGCGGGCGGCTGCTGGCGAATCAGTCGCTCGCCGAACTCACCTGGTTTCGCGTCGGCGGTCCGGCGCAGGTGCTGTTCACGCCGTCGGATGAAGATGATCTCGCGTACTTCCTGAAAAAACTGCCGCAGGAATTGCCGGTCTATGTCGTCGGCGTCGGCTCCAACCTGGTCGTGCGCGATGGCGGCATTCCCGGCGTCGTGATCCGCTTGTCGCCGCGCGCGTTCGGCGAGACGCGTGCCGAGGGCGACGTCGTGATCGCAGGCACCGCCGCGCTCGACAAGCGCGTGGCGGAAACCGCGGCGACGGCCAATATCGGCGGCATGGAATTCCTGTTTGGCATTCCCGGCACGATCGGCGGCGCGCTGCGCATGAATGCCGGCGCCAATGGCCGCGAGACCAAGGACGTCCTGATCGAGGCCACCGGCATCGGCCGCGACGGCACGAAGCACAGCTTCACCAATGCAGACATGAAGTTCGTCTATCGCAACAGCGGCGTTGATCCTGCCATCATCTTCACCTCCGCACGTTTCCGCGGCGCCATTGCAGCGCCCGAAGCCATCCGGGCGCGGATGGAGGAAGTGCAGACCCATCGCGAGACCGCGCAGCCGATCCGCGAAAAGACTGGCGGTTCGACCTTCAAGAACCCGCCCGGCAACAGCGCCTGGAAGCTGATCGACGCCGCCGGCTGCCGCGGCTTGCGCGTCGGCGGCGCGCAGGTGTCGGAAATGCACTGCAACTTCCTGATCAACACTGGCAACGCGACCGGGCATGACATTGAAACGCTGGGTGAAACCGTGCGTGCGCGGGTTAAGGAAAACTCCGGAATCGAGTTACACTGGGAAATCAAGCGGATCGGAATCGGACAAGGCTGATGCGGATTACCATTCTCTTCGGCGGCACCAACAAGGAGCGGCTGGTTTCGGTAGCGAGCGCGCAGGCGCTGCATCGTGCCTTGCCGGAGGCGGATCTGTGGTTCTGGCACGTCGCCGACACTGTGCACGAGGTGACGTCGGAAGCCCTGCTCAATCACCAGCGGCCGTTCGAGGACGAATTCGATCCGGGCAATCGCGGCATCGCGCTGGAAGCGGCGCTCGATAAAGCGAAAGCCGAAGATCGCGTGCTGGTGCTCGGCCTGCACGGGGGCCGGGCGGAGAATGGCGAACTGCAGGCGATGTGCGAAATGCGCGGCATTCCCTTCACCGGGTCCGGCTCGGCGTCTTCAAATCTGGCCTTCGACAAGACCGCGGCCAAGCGCTTTGCGGCGATTGCGGGCGTGGAGACGCCGGTAGGCATCGCGCTCGACGATATCGATGCCGCGTTCGCCGAATACGGCAAGCTGATTGCGAAGCCGGCGCGGGACGGATCGAGCTACGGCCTGATCTTCGTCAACGCCAAGCAGGACCTCGTCGCGGTCCGCAACGCCGCCAAATCCGAGGAATATCTGATCGAGGCATTCGTTTCCGGCGTCGAAGCCACCTGCGGCGTGTTGGAGCGATCCGACGGCACCATCATGCCGCTGCCGCCGGTCGAAATCATCCCGGGCGAGGGCGCGTTCGATTACACGGCAAAATACCTGCTCAAATCGACCCAGGAGATCTGCCCGGGCCGGTTTTCGCCCGCGATTACTGCCGACCTGATGGACCAGGCGCACCGGGCGCACCGAGCACTGTCCTGCAGCGGCTATTCCCGGAGCGATTTCATCGTCTCGGCCAAGGGGCTGGTCTATCTCGAAACCAACACTTTGCCGGGACTGACCGCCGCCTCGCTGTATCCGAAGGCGCTGAAGGCCCAGGGAATCGATTTTTCCGATTTCCTGCGCGACCAGGTCGTACTGGCCGAGCAACGCCTTCAGAGGCGGGGGTGATTCGCCGGGTTAACGTGCTGGTTGAGGGAACCCGCCCGGTCCGGATGAAATATTACTAAAATCCTAACCAATGCCCGGCAAACTACTCACAAGGCTGCGCAAAACACGCCCCTGACCGGTCACATTTACCCTTTGTTTACCAGGAAGTCCGAAGGTTAACGCTGGCGGCGCATGTGGCGCTTGGCTGCCGGGGCGTAAGCTGTTGCGGATTTCCGCTTCGACGATCGCATCGAGGGAAAATGGCCTCCTCACAACCGAGGTCTTGAGCCCAGCCCGGCATCACCGAGACATCACGTGCGCCAGAGCCCGCAAGCCTTTTTGCGGGAACAACTTTTTGACGAGCTCGTGCAATGGATGGTGCAGGACGCCTCGCTCGATCGCTGCGATCGCTGGGGCCCCAAGCTGACCTGAAAGCCGCCGCCATCGGAGCGGTCGTGCTGTTGCGCGAGCGGCTGGGCCTGCGCGCCCGCGTGCGGGCGAAGCGGGTGATCGACCGCGAACCGCCGAACCGCCTGATCCTGTGGCTCGAACGTTACCTGCCGAACCGTGCCGGCGTCGCCCTGACCGTGCTGATGCTGCTCGGCAGCGCCTCGCTTGGTGTCGTCAAGGGCGGCCATGTCGACGAGTTCGTCGGTGCGCTCAGCGATACCCGCAACGCGCTGGCGAATTCGGCCGGCTTCCGCATCACCGAGGTGGCCATCAACGGCCGCAAGCAGCTGAGCCAAGATGAAGTGCTCGCGATCGGCGGCGTCAACGGCCGCTCCTCGCTGCTGTTCCTCGATGCCGCCACCGTGCGCGACAAGCTCAAGACCAATCCCTGGATATCGGACGCCGCGATTCTGAAGCTTTATCCCGGCCGGCTGCAGATCGACATCGTCGAGCGTACCGCGTTCGCGTTGTGGCAGCAGGACGGCCGGCTGTCCGTCATCGCCGAGGATGGCGCGGTGCTCGAACCCTATATGTCGCGGCGCTTCATCTCGCTGCCGCTGGTGGTGGGCAAGGGCGCCGCCGAGAAGGCGCGGGACTTCCTGGCGCTGCTGGATCGCTATCCGCAGGTCCGCAGCGTGACCAAGGCTGCGATCTATGTCGGCGAGCGGCGCTGGAACCTGCGCCTCAAGGACGGTCTCGATATCCGCCTGCCGGAACACGACGTCGGCAATGCGCTGGCGCTGCTGAGCAAGCTCGACAAGGAGGACAGGCTGTTCTCCCGCGACATCGTCGCGGTCGACATGCGCCTGCCGGACCGGTTGACGGTGCTGTTGTCCGAAGACGCGGCGAAGGCCCGCGAGGAACTGTTCAAGGACAAGAAGCCCAAGAAAAAAGCCGGTGACGCAGCATGACCGGCCTCGATCGCAACCAGACCCCGAAGACGCGGCCGATGGCGCAGAAGCGCACCGCGCTGGTGGCCTCGCTCGACATCGGCACCAGCAAGATCGCCTGCATGATCGCGCGGCTGAAGCCGTCGCCGCCGAATGAGGCCCTGCGCGGCCGCAGCCACGCGGTCGAGCTGATCGGTTACAGCCAGATCCAGTCGCGCGGCGTCAAGGCCGGCGCGGTGGTCGATCTGGCCGAATGCGAACAGGCCGTGCGCCAGGCGGTGGCGCTGGCCGAACGCATGGCCAAGGTCCGCGTCGAATCCGTTTTGCTGTCGGTCTCTGGCGGCCGGCTGCAGGGCCAGCTGGTCGAAGCCGCCGCAGATATCAGGGGCGGCTCGGTCACCTCTGACGATGTCACCCGCGTGACGTCCACCGGCATGCGTCACGCCACCGGCGAAGGCCGCACCGTGCTGCACGCGCTGCCGGTCAGCTACACGCTGGATGGCGTCAAGGGCATCCGCGATCCCCGCGGCATGGTGGCGCGGCAGTTCGGCGTCGACATGAACGTCGTGACGGCGGATGCCACGGTGGCCAAGAACCTGATGCTGGTGGTCGAGCGCTGCCATCTCAACGTCGAGGCCATGGCCGCAAGTCCTTATGTGGCGGGCCTTTCGGTCCTCACCGACGACGAAGCCGACATCGGTGCCGCCGTGGTCGAGATGGGCGCCGGATCGACCACGATCGCGACCTATTCGGCCGGGCGCTTTGTGCACGCCTCGGGGTTTGCGGTCGGCGGGCAACACATGACGATGGATCTTGCACGCGGCGTCGGTGCATGCATTGCGGATGCCGAGCGAATCAAGACCTTATACGGCACCGTGCTGACCGGCGGGTCAGACGCGCGCGAGTTGATGTCCGTACCCACCGCAGGCGATGACGAGCGCGATGCGCCGCAGATCGTCTCGCGCGCCACGATCGCGAACATCGTCCGGCATCGCGCCGAGGAGATCTTTGAAATGGTCCGGGACCGGCTCGCGGATTCCCCCTTTGCGGCAGAGCCGCGGGCGCGGGTTGTCCTGAGCGGCGGCGCGTCCCAGCTCACCGGTACTGTCGAACTTGCCACCCGCATTCTCAACCGGCCGGTCCGGATCGGCCGTCCGCTCGGCTTCGGCCGGCTGCCCAACGAGGCCAAGAGCGCCTCGTTCGCGGTGCCGGCGGGCCTCCTGGTCTATCCGCAATACGCACACCTCGAACACGTCGAACCGCGGCATACGCGGCAGCTCAGGACAGGGACTGACGGCTATTTCGGAAGGGTCGGACGATGGCTGCGAGAGGGCTTCTGATGACCGGTTTTCATACCAAACGACATTCACATTCACGAACTCCTGCACCAACTCCTGCACCCACTCCCGCGGCCGTCGGCCGGGGCGAACCAACGCGCGCGTAATAATCGAGAGGCAACCATGGCACTCAATCTGACACCCCCTGACATCAGCGAGCTGAAACCGCGGATCACCGTCTTCGGCGTCGGTGGAGCAGGCGGCAATGCCGTCAACAACATGATCACTGCCGGGTTGCAGGGCGTCGATTTCGTCGTCGCCAATACCGACGCGCAGGCGCTCACCATGTCCAAGGCCCAGCGCATCGTGCAGATGGGCACGCAAGTGACCCAGGGCCTGGGTGCCGGATCGCAGCCCGATGTCGGTGCGGCCGCCGCGCAAGAGGTCATCGACGAGCTCCGCGATCATCTCACCGGCGCCAACATGGTGTTCGTCACCGCCGGCATGGGCGGCGGCACCGGCACCGGTGCAGCCCCCGTCATCGCCAAGACCGCGCGCGAGATGGGCATCCTCACCGTCGGCGTGGTGACAAAGCCGTTCCACTTCGAAGGCCAGCGCCGCATGCGCACCGCCGAATCGGGCATTTCCGAGCTGCACAAGGTGGTCGACACGCTCCTGATCATCCCGAACCAGAACCTGTTCCGGGTCGCCAACGAAAAGACCACCTTCGCCGACGCCTTCGCGATGGCTGACCAGGTGCTCTACTCGGGCGTCGCCTGCATCACCGACCTGATGGTCAAGGAAGGCCTCATCAACCTCGACTTCGCCGACGTCCGCGCCGTGATGCGGGAAATGGGCAAGGCGATGATGGGCACCGGCGAAGCCACCGGCGAGAAGCGCGCGCTGACCGCGGCCGAAGCTGCGATCGCCAATCCGCTGATCGACGACTCATCGATGAAGGGTGCCCGCGGCCTGTTGATCTCGATCACCGGCGGCAAGGACCTGACCCTGTTCGAAGTCGACGAAGCCGCAACCCGCATCCGCGAGGAAGTCGACCAGGACGCCAACATCATCGTCGGCGCGACCTTCGACGAAAACCTCGACGGCGTCATCCGCGTCTCCGTCGTCGCCACCGGCATCGAACAGGCGCTGATCGCGCGCAACGCGGCAGCGCCCGCCGCTGTCGTGACCAACGCGCCCGCCTCGACGCCGGACACCCGTCTGGCCGATCTCACCGCACGGCTGCGTGCTGACAACCAGCGCCTTGCCGATCGCGCCCAGAAGCTCGAGGCCCCCGCCCAGCAGGCCGCGCCACCCCCGGTTCCCGCCGCCGCCCCGCAGCAGCGCGCGTCCAACAGCGTCGAGCGCGCCGCGCTCGCGGCCATTGCCGCGGCCGTCGCTCCGGAAGTGCCGCAGGCCCAGGCGCCGTTGCAGCCCGGCTCCTATGGCGACGTCACGGTTCGCCCGATTGCCCAGAAGCCGACGCTGTTCCCCGATCATAACGAGGCGGCCCGCGCCGAGCCGGAAGCGCAGGCTATGCTGCCGGAGACCTTCATCCCGCAGGCGGCCGAACGTCCGCCCGCCCGCAGCCCGCGGATGCCCAAGTTCGAGGACCTTCCGATGCCGGCCCAGGCCGAAATCCGGCAGGCCCGCGGCGAGCAGGAGGAAGAGCATCCGCAGAAGACCCGGTTGTCGCTGCTGCAGCGCCTCGCCAATGTCGGCCTCGGCCGCCGCGACGAAGAGAGCGAGCCGCCGATCGCGGCCCGCGCCTCCGGTCCGGCGATGGCGCCGCTCCCCGAGCGCAAGCCGCAGCGTTCCGTCGCTCAGCAAATGGGTAACGAGCCGGTATCGGAGTATGCCCGCCGTCCGGCGCCGCAGGGTCTGGACGTCCATGGTCGCCCCGCACCTGTTGCAGCCGCGCCACAGGGCGACGACCATCTTGATATCCCGGCCTTCCTCCGGCGGCAGTCCAACTGAGGTTTTGTTACAATTCAGGCAACCCAAAAGGCCCCGGCGGAACCAGCCGGGGCCTTTTTCTTATGCCGTGCGAGGCGTCACAGCTTCGTTATCAAGCCACTGATATTAAATGATTAATTATGAATTCCGTGATCAGATGCGGCCGCCGGAACGAGGCCGGACCGCGCCGGAATTTGGTTAAGCCTTGGCGTGAATGCGGCAGAGATAGGGTAACAATCGGTAAAAAAGCGTGAGTTGTGCGCGAGGGGGCAGTGACTATGGTCTGCCGTGACTTGGGGATACCGGAAGCAGATTCGGCGCGAAAGCGAACAGTTCCTGTCTTTTGGTAAAGTCGGTAGTGGGCGATTATCGAATGAAGTTCAGCCGTCAGACAACGCTTCGGTCGCAAGCCACCGTGACAGGTGTCGGCGTTCATTCCGGTATACCGGTAAATCTGACCATCGGACCTGCGCCTGTCGACGCAGGTTTTATTTTTGTCCGCACCGGTCTTGACGATGCCGACCGCGAAGTTCCCGCGATCGCGGAATCCGTGATTGCCACCGACTTTGCGACCGTACTCGGCGACCGCCAGGGTCCGCTGGTTTCCACCGCCGAGCATGTGCTTGCTGCGCTGCGGGGCATGGGTGTCGATAACGCCACCATCGAAGTCGACGGCCCGGAAGTTCCGATCATGGACGGCAGCGCGGCTGCCTTCGTTGCCGCCATCGATCAGGCAGGCATCGTGACGCAATCCGCCGCGCGCCGCTTCATCCAGGTGCTGAAGCCGGTGCAGGTCTCGCTCGGTGATTCCTTTGGCGAGCTGCGCCCCCACGCCAACGGTTTCCGCGCCGAGGTCGAGATCGACTTCGCCAATCCGGTGATCGGCCGCCAGAGCTATTCGCTCGATCTGAACCCCGAAAGCTTCCGCCGCGAGATTTCCCGCGCCCGGACCTTCGGCTGCATGAATGACGTGGCGCGGCTCTGGAGCGCCGGTTTCGCGCTCGGCGCGTCCTTTGAGAATTCGGTGGTGTTCGACGAGACCCGTCTGCTCAACACCGAAGGCCTGCGCTACAGCGACGAATGCGCCCGCCACAAGGTGCTGGACGTGATCGGCGATCTCGCGCTGGCCGGCCTGCCGCTGCTCGGCGCCTACCGATCGTCCCGTGGCGGCCACAAGCTCAACCACGCGGTGCTGACGGCCCTGATGGCCGATCGCAGCGCCTGGCGGGTGGTCGAGGCCGAACCGGCACGCCGCCCCCGCGTCGAAGCCGGCGCCGGCATGGTCGGCGGTATGGTCGCCCCGGCCTATGGCCCGGACGTGTCCTGACTTTCGTTTTCGAAATGTCCTGACTTTCGATTTCGAAATGTCCTGAAGCCGGCTTTCCGGCTTCCATCCCGATTTCCGTAGTAACCACAATTGGTAACGATGATGTCCTGCCGCCTTAATCCGGGCGAAATGCCTGCGTATTCGGTTGGTTAAGGACCATTTTTCGGCTAGATAGGCCCGCGGTTGCAAGACGGGGCGCTGCAAATGTTGGCGCTACGGGATATTGGGGCACGGGGAATATTGCGTTCATGATCGCGGTTCATGGATGGACGGGCTCAACCACCAACCGCACCGCTACCAACTGCGTAGCTACCAACTGCGTTAAAGGCGTCAGGTCTCACATTCCATGTCGGCACAGCGTATGACGCTCGAATCACGCAAACTTTCCGGCCTTCATCGGGCAGCCCGGTCGCTCCGGCTGGCGGCGGGCCTGATCGCGCTGGCCGTCCCCTTGAGCGGATGCGGCACCGGTTCGCTGTGGGACAAGTTTACCGCCAAGGACGACACCTTCATCGAGGAGCCCGCGGACAAGCTCTACAATGAGGGCTTGTACCTGATGAACCAGCGCAAGGATGCGAAGGCGGCGACGAAGAAATTCGAAGAGGTCGACCGGCAGCATCCCTATTCCGACTATGCGCGCAAATCGCTGCTGATGTCGGCATACTCGTTCTACTCAGCCGGCGACTATGACGGCTGCATTGGCGCGGCGACCCGTTACGTCACGCTGCATCCGGGCAGCCCCGACGCCGCCTACGCGCAATACCTGATCGCCGCTTCGCATTATGACCAGATCCCGGATATTTCGCGCGATCAGGGGCGCACCGAAAAGGCGATCGCCGCGCTCGAAGAGGTGATTCGCAAATATCCGACCTCGGAATACGCCACCAGCGCCAAGGCCAAGCTCGAAGGCGGGCGTGACCAGCTTGCCGGCAAGGAGATGGATGTCGGCCGCTATTACATGAAAAAGCGCGACTACACCGCGGCGATCAACCGCTTCAAGACCGTGGTCACCCGCTATCAGACCACCCGCCATGTCGAGGAAGCGCTGTTTCGCCTCACCGAGGGCTACATAGCGATCGGCATCGTCGGCGAGGCGCAGACCGCCGCCGCCGTCCTTGGGCACAATTTTCCTGACAGCCGCTGGTACAAGGACGCCTATAATCTAGTAAAGTCCGGCGGTCTCGAGCCGAGCGAGAATCAGGGGTCCTATATTTCCAGGGCCTTCAAGAAGATGGGTCTCGGCTAGAGCCATCGGTTCTGATTAAATCAGAACCGGGCTCTAGTCTTTGATTCGACGCGTTTTCTTCATGCGAACCGGTACCCACTTCGCGTGAAAACGCTATGGGAATTTAGTTCGCATGCTGGCGCGTCTGTCGATCCGTGACATCGTCCTGATCGAACGGCTCGATATCGAGTTTTCCCGTGGCCTCGCGGTGCTGACCGGGGAGACCGGCGCGGGCAAATCCATCCTGCTCGATGCTTTCGCGCTGGCGCTCGGCGGCCGCGGCGACGCCGGGCTGGTCCGCCATGGCGTGGAGCAGGGCCAGGTCACCGCCACCTTCGATGTGCCCAAGGGCCATCCGGCCGCAAAGATCCTTTCCGAAAACGGTCTCGACGACACCGGCGAGATGATCCTGCGCCGCGTGCAGCTCGCCGACGGGCGCACCCGCGCCTTCATCAACGACCAGTCGATCAGCGTGCAGACGCTCAAAGCCGTCGGTGCCGCGCTGGTCGAAATCCACGGCCAGCACGACGAACGCGCGCTGGTCGACGCCTCGACCCACCGGCAGCTGCTCGACGCCTTCGCTGGGCTCGAAAAAGACGTGACCGGGCTGGAGGTGCTGTGGGATCTCAGGCGCACCGCCAACACGGCGCTCGACGCCCACCGCGCCGGCATGGAGCGCGCCGCCCGCGAAGCCGACTACCTCCGCCATGCCTCCGACGAATTGAAAGCGCTGCGGCCCCGGGAAGGCGAGGAAACCGAGCTCGCCGAACGCCGCACCACGATGATGCAGGGCGAAAAGATCGCCAGTGACCTGCGCGAGGCGCAGGAGGCCGTCGGCGGCAACCATTCGCCGGTGCCGGCGCTGGCGGCCGCGGTGCGGCGGCTGGAACGCCGTGCCGCCAATTCGCCGGCGCTGGTCGAGCCCGCGGTCAAGGCGATCGATATCGCGATCAACGCGCTGGAGGAGGCCGATCAGCATCTCAGCGCCGCGCTGATTGCCGCCGATTTCGATCCGGCCGAGCTGGAGCGGATCGAGGAGCGCCTGTTCGCGCTCCGCGCCGCATCGCGCAAATATTCGACACCGGTCGAGGGGCTGGCCGCGCTGGCCGCGAAATATGCCTCCGACGTCGCGCTGATCGATGCCGGCGCGGACCAATTGAAGAAGCTGGAAGCCGCCGCCGATGAAGCCGACAAGCGCTATGCCGCGGCAGCAACCAAACTCTCCGCCGCCCGCACCAAATCGTCGGAAAAGCTCAACAAGGCCGTCAACGCCGAGCTGGCGCCGCTGAAACTGGAACGTGCAAAATTCACGGCGCAGGTCGAAACCGACGCCGCATCGCCCGGCCCGCAGGGTATCGATCGCGTCGAGTTCTGGGTCCAGACCAATCCCGGCACCAAGCCGGGGCCGATGATGAAGGTCGCCTCCGGCGGCGAGCTGTCGCGCTTCTTGCTGGCGCTCAAGGTGGTGCTGTCCGACCGCGGCTCGGCGCCCACGCTGGTGTTTGACGAAATCGATACCGGCGTCGGCGGTGCGGTGGCGGACGCGATCGGTGCCCGGCTGGCGCGGCTTGCCGGCAAGGTCCAGGTCATGGCGGTGACGCACGCGCCGCAGGTCGCCGCGAGAGCCAACCATCATCTGCTGATTTCCAAGGACGCGATGGACAAGGGCAAGCGCGTCGCCACCCGCGTCAACGCGCTCGCCGCCGACCACCGCCGCGAGGAAATCGCGCGGATGCTGGCGGGGGCGGAGATCACCGCGGAAGCCCGCGCCGCCGCCGACCGGCTGCTGCGCGCGGCGACGGCGTGAAGGCGGCGTGGTGCGATGGCTGTAAAAGCAAAGAAGCCGCTCGTTGACGTCGCCAAGCTCACCAAGGCCCAGGCCAAGATCGAGCATGTCAGGCTTTCGCTGGAGATCGAGGCCCATAACGAGCGCTACTACCAGAAGGACGCGCCGACCGTGTCGGATGCGGATTACGACGCGCTGCGTCAGCGGCTGGTTGCGATCGAGGCGAAGTTTCCCGATCTCGTCAGCAAGGATTCGCCGACGCAAAAGGTCGGCGCCGCACCGGCGCGTGGGTTCGCAAAAGTGCAGCACGCCGTTCCCATGCTGTCGCTCGGCAACGCCTTCAGCGACGAGGACGTCACCGAATTCGTCGATCGCATAAGGCGCTTTCTCAAGCTCGATGCCGACCATATTCCGGCGCTGGTCGCCGAGCCGAAGATCGACGGCCTGTCGCTGTCGCTGCGCTACGAGGACGGCGAATTGGTCCGCGCCGCCACCCGCGGCGACGGTTTTACGGGCGAGGACGTCACCGCCAATGTCCGCACCATCAAGGATATCCCGCACACCCTGAAGGGCCGCAACATTCCGGCGGCCTGCGAAATGCGCGGCGAAGTCTACATGCTCAAGAAGGATTTTCTCGAGCTGAACAAGAAGCAGGCGGAAGCCGAGGACACGGTGTTCGCCAATCCGCGCAATTCGGCGGCGGGCTCGCTGCGCCAGAAGGATGTTTCGATCACCGCGTCGCGGCCGCTGAAATTCTTTGCCTATACCTGGGGTGAGATGAGCGAGCGGCCGGCCGACACGCAGCACGGCATGCTGGAGTGGATGGACAAAGCCGGCTTTGTCGTCAACCCGCGGACCGAGCTTTGCAAGAATGTCGATGACGTTCTCAAATTCTACAGCAGGATCGGCGAGGAGCGCGCCACGCTCGGTTACGATATCGACGGCGTGGTCTACAAGGTCGACCGGCTCGACTGGCAGGATCGCCTCGGCTTCGTGTCGCGCAGCCCGCGCTGGGCGATCGCGCACAAATTCGCGGCCGAGCAGGCGACCACGATCCTCAACGGCATCGACATCCAGGTCGGCCGCACCGGCGCGCTGACCCCGGTGGCGCGGCTCGAGCCGGTCACGGTCGGCGGTGTCGTTGTTTCCAACGCGACGCTGCACAATGAGGATTACATCAAGGGCATCGGCAACGACGGCAACCCGATCCGCGACGGCGTCGACCTGCGCATTGGCGACACCGTCGTCGTTCAGCGCGCCGGCGACGTGATCCCGCAGGTCGTCAGCGTCGTCATGGACAAGCGGCCGAAGAACGCAAAACCGTACAAGTTTCCGGACGTTTGTCCGGTGTGCGGCAGCCATGCGGTACGCGAGGAAGATGAGGCCGTGCGGCGCTGCACCGGCGCCCTGATCTGCCCGGCGCAGGCGACAGAGCGGCTGAAGCATTTCGTCTCACGGCTGGCGTTCGATATCGACGGCCTCGGCGACAAGCAGATCCAGGAGTTTTACGAGGAGGGCCTCGTGATGTCGCCGGTCGACATCTTCACGCTGCAGAAGCGCGACGCCCGCTCCACCAGCAAGCTGATGCAACGCGAGGGCTATGGCGAGACCTCGGTGCGCAATCTGTTCAACGCGATCGACGCCCGCCGCAGCATCGATCTGCATCGCCTGATCTTCGCGCTCGGTATTCGCCATGTCGGCGAGGGTAATGCCAAATTGCTGGCGCGGCATTACCACACGATCGATCATTTTCGCGAGGCGATGCTGGCGGCCGCCAAGGGCACGAAGGATGACGAGAACACCACCGAGGCCTATCAGGACCTCAACAATATCGGCGGTATCGGCGAAATCGTGGCTGAAGCTGTTGTCGAGTTCTTTGCCGAACCGCGCAATGTGAAGGCGCTCGGCGAACTCCTGGGCGAGATCGAGGTGAAGGCGGCCGAGCGGCCGCGCAAGAGCTCGCCGGTCTCGGACAAGACCGTGGTGTTCACGGGCTCGCTGACCAAATTCACCCGCGACGAAGCCAAGGCGGTGGCGGAACGGCTCGGCGCCAAGGTCGCGGGCTCGGTGTCGAAGAAGACGGACTATGTCGTCGCCGGCGAGGATGCCGGGTCGAAGCTGACAAAAGCGCGTGAGCTGGGCGTGGCCGTGCTGACGGAAGACGAGTGGCTGGCGCTGATCGGGGAATGACAGCTTGATTTGGACGTCGTCCTCTCCGCGTCATTGCGAGCGCAGCGAAGCAAGCCATGGCGCGCCCAGCCGAGGAATGGATTGCTTCGCGGAGCCTGTCATCGGGCGCGCATTCGCGCGACCCGTTGGCTCGCAATGACGGAGAGAGATGCGACAAAACGACCCGACGGGCAAATCAATTCTGATTTGCGGAAATCGTGTCAAGTGGAAAATTTCCGTAAATCAAAAATATTTCTGTTGTTGGCCGACCCAAATCAGTGCGCATCTATCGCCATCCCGTCCTACTCAGAAGGGCGTCGGCCGTCGTCACGGACGTTGGACGGGTTGCGGTGGACGCTGGTTTACGCTGAGACGACGGCGTGGATAAGCGTACGGCAAAACCGTGTGGTCCTGGCA
>NZ_JAFCMC010000033.1:0-74847 GCF_018130085.1 Bradyrhizobium sp. AUGA SZCCT0169
CGACGGTGGCAATAGAGGCCGTCTCACCGGGGAGAGCGCGTTATAAGCCGTAAAGCCATTGCGCAGGGAATGTCGGATCGCCTCCGCTGCCCTGTATGCTCATGTGCAGCATTCTTATGCACAATCGCACATGAGACCGCGGGTGCAGCGCGCATCCGGCATTCCCTGCGCCCTCTGAATTGAAGGAGGGCGAGAGATTTCTGGCAAAGCTCGGGCGCAATGCGCCGCGAGATCGTAAACGCACACCCAGCTGTCATCGCCCGGCTTGACCGGGCGACCCAGTATTCCAGAGACGGTGATGATAGAACCGAGAGGCCGCGGCGTACTGGATACCCCGCATGCGCGGGGTATGACAGCGTTGTGTGAAGGCGCACTATCCCCGTCATTGCGAGCGAAGCGAAGCAATCCATCTTGCGGCGCACGAAGAATGGATTGCTTGGTCGCTATGCTCCTCGCAATGACGGCGGATCTATCACACCGCCGAGACGCAATTCACCCACAGCACCACCGCCTTGGCCTTGTCGGACGGATTACTGAAGCGGTGCGGGCGGCGGCTGGCGAAACGGAAACTGTCGCCGGTCTTGAGCGTCCAGCTTTCGGCATCGACGGTGAGTTTCATTTCACCCTCGAGCACCAGACCGGCTTCCTCGCCGTCATGGGTATACAATTCGTCGCCGGTGCTGCCGGCGGGCCCCATGTGGACCAGAAACAGATTGAGACGGCCTTCCGAACCCGACGGGCTGAGCAACTGCTTGGAGATGCCGGTGCGCCACAAATTTAGCTCGGCGCGCTGCGGTTCGCGGGTGACGATGGCTTCCGAGCCGCTTCCGGCGGCGTCCTTGGCGCCGAACAGGCCGGCGATGCCGACGCCCAGCACGTCGGCGATGGTCGCCAGCACCCGCAGCGAAGGCGAGGAGAGGCCGCGCTCGATCTGGCTGAGAAAGCCGATCGACAGATCGGTGCGGGCGGCGATCGTCTCGAGCGACAGCTTGCGGCTTCGCCGCAACTCACGGATGCGCTGCCCGACCGCGACGTCCACCGCCGGTTCGGCCTTGACGGCCTTCTTGCTCATGCGCTTGCCGCCGCTCACGTCAAACCGCGTCCTTCATGTGTATGAAAATCCCGCTTGCGCAATTCCGGGCAATGTGTCCATAATTTCATGGTTGTGAAAATAGGCTTGGACGGCGAAACCTGCAACTGGCTTGTTGAGATGAGGCACATTCGCCGCCCGGTGCCCAAACAGTTGAGGGGTACGATGCTTTTCAAACGTCTCGTTCAGGCCGCGACCGCGGCGCTCGTCCTTGCCGCCGCCACGCCTTTGTCGGCGCAGCAGGTGCTCAAGGTGGGCTCGACCCCGACCGGCGTGCCCTTCACCTTCCTCGAAACCAAGTCCAACAGCATTCAGGGCGTGATGGTCGATCTGATCACGGAGATCGGCAAGGACGCCGGCTTCCAGGTCCAGATCGAACCGATGCAATTCTCCGCGCTGGTGCCGTCGCTGACGTCGAACAAGATCGACATCATTTCGGCGGCGATGTTCGCCACCGCAGCGCGCAAGGAAGTGATCGATTTCTCGGAGGCCGTCTACACCTATGGCGAGGGTCTCGTGGTGCCGAAGACCGACGCCAAGAACTATGCCTCGCAGGAAGATCTCAAGGGCGAGGTGGTCGGCGCGCAGGTCGGAACGGCCTTCGTCGACGCGTTGAAGAAGACGGGATTGTTCAGCGAGGTCAAGGTCTACGACACCATTCCGGATATCTTACGTGATGTGAATGCGGGCCGCCTCAAGGCCGGCTTCGCCGACTTCCCGATCCTCGCCTACAATCTGAAGCAGGGCGCGTTTGGCGAAGTCCGGCTGGTGGATTCCTACAAGCCGGTCACCGTCGGCACGGTCTCGATCGGGGTCCGCAAGACCGACCAGGAACTGCTCGGCAAGATCAACGCTTCGCTCGCCAAACTCAAGGCCAATGGCGCCCTCGACAAGATTCTCGACAAA
The DNA here is from genome assembly GCF_018130085.1 of Bradyrhizobium sp. AUGA SZCCT0169. Taxonomy (NCBI): domain Bacteria; kingdom Pseudomonadati; phylum Pseudomonadota; class Alphaproteobacteria; order Hyphomicrobiales; family Nitrobacteraceae; genus Bradyrhizobium; species Bradyrhizobium sp. AUGA SZCCT0169. The sequence continues at coordinate 1,997 of NZ_JAFCMC010000033.1, forward strand.
TGGGGTCTCAAGCCCAAAGCGTCCTGATTGAGGCGTCCTGACAGGCTTAGCCGGCAACGCGTGATGAACTGATGCAAAATTTCCTGCGCGATGCCGTCGAGTTCATGCCGGTCCTGCTGCAGGGCGTCTGGCTGACGGTCGTTGTCACCATGGGCTCGCTGCTGCTGTCGACCGTCCTCGGCCTGCTATGGGCCCTGATGCGGGTCTCCGGCATCCGCGTCCTGACCGGCTTGAGCGCCGGCCTGATCAACGTGATCCGCGGCATCCCGATCATCGTGCTGCTGTTCTACCTCTATTTTGTGATGCCCGACTTCGGCGTCGCGCTGACGGCGCTGCAGGCCTCGATCATCGGGCTCGGCATTGCCTATTCGGCCTACCAGGCCGAGAATTTCCGCGCCGGCATCGAGGCGATCGACAAGGGGCAGATCGAGGCGGCGCAGACCATCGGGATGGGCTGGTGGCTGACCATGCGCCGCGTGGTGCTGCCGCAGGCGGTCAGGATCGTGCTGCCGCCCTATGGCAACGTCATGATCATGATGCTGAAGGACTCCTCGCAGGCCTCCACCATCACGGTCGCTGAACTGGCGTTGCAGGGCAAATTGATCGCTTCCTCGACCTTCAAGAACACCAGCGTGTTCACGCTGGTCGCGCTGATGTACCTGACCATGAGCATCCCGCTGATCCTGCTGGTTCGCCATTTCGAGAACAAGGCGAAGCGCAAATGATCGAGCTCAGCAACGTTCATAAGAGCTTTGGTTCCAACGAGGTACTCAAGGGCATTACAGCTTCGGTTGAGAAGAGCGAGGTGGTCTGCATCATCGGTCCGTCAGGCTCAGGCAAGTCGACCATCCTGCGCTGCATCAACGGCCTGGAAAGCTACGATTCCGGCGAGATCCTGGTGGAGGGGGCAAAGGTCGACAACAAGGCGCCGTCGATCGTGGCGATCCGAACCCAGGTTTCGATGGTGTTCCAGCGCTTCAACCTGTTTCCGCATCGCACCGCGCTGGAGAACGTCGTCGAAGGACCGATCTATGTGAAAAAGGAACCGCCAGCCGAGGCGCTCGAGCGCGGCCGGGCACTGTTGGCGCAAGTTGGCCTTGCCGAAAAGGCCGACGCCCATCCGGGTCAGCTTTCAGGCGGTCAGCAGCAGCGCGTCGCCATTGCCCGCGCGCTGGCGATGCAGCCCAAGGCGATCCTGTTTGACGAGCCGACCTCTGCGCTCGATCCTGAACTGGTCGGCGAGGTGCTCGGCGTCATGCGCAAGCTCGCCGATGACGGCATGACCATGGTCGTGGTCACCCATGAGATGGGCTTTGCCCGGGACGTCGCCGATCGCGTGCTGTTCATTGACGGCGGCGTCATCGTCGAGCAGGGGGCGGCGAAGTCCGTGCTTAACGCGCCGCAGCACGCGCGGACCCAGGATTTCCTGCACCGCGTGCTGCATCCTCTCTGACTCAGACCTGCCGGACCTGATGACCGTGACCCACCATCCCCTTGCCCTGCCGCCGAGCCTCTACGCAGACACCGCCGTTGCGCCGGTCCCGACGCCGCCGCTCGATGTCGATAAAAACGTGTCGGTGGCGATCATCGGCGGCGGCTTCGCCGGATTATCGACCGCGCTGCATCTCGCCGAGCAGGGCACCGAGGCGATCGTGCTCGAAGCCCAGCAGCCCGGTTGGGGTGCGTCGGGCAACAATGGCGGCCAGCTCAATCCGGGACTGAAGCTCGACCCCGATACGATCGAGGCGACGTTCGGTGCGGATCTCGGCCGGCGCATGATCGCGTTCAGCTACAACACGCCGGTGTTTACCCTCGACCTGATCCGCCGTCTCGGCATTGAATGCGAGGCACGGCAGAACGGCACGCTGCGCGCGGCCTATCATCCGTCCAGTACCGCGGGTGTCGAGACAACAGCCGAGCAATGCATCGGACGCGGCATGCCGGTCACGCTGCTCGGCCGCGACGCCGTCCGCGACGCGACTGGGACGGATCGGTATCTGCTGGCAATGAAGGACGCACGTGGCGGCGACGTACAGCCGCTGAGCTACGCGCGCGGTCTCGCGCGGGCGGCGATGGCTGCCGGTGCTGCCGTTCACGGCCAGACACCGGCGACCTCGCTGCGGCGCGAGGGTGGACGATGGCGCATCGAAACCCCGCGCGCGGTGGTCCGCGCCGAAAAGGTCCTGATCGCCACCAACGGCTTTACCGATGATCTCTGGCCCGACCTGCGCCGCACCATCGTGCCGGTGTTCAGCTCGATCGCCGCGACCGAGCCCTTGCCCGACGATGTCGCGCGAAAAATCATGCCGACGCGGTCGGTGCTGTACGAAAGCGGGCATATCACCGTCTATTATCGCATCGATGCGTCGAACCGCCTGCTGATGGGCGGCCGCGGTCCGATGCAGTGGATCAAGGATCCGGCGCCGGTCTCATACCTCATGCGTTACGCGGAACGGCTGTGGCCTGCAATCCGCGGCGTGCGCTGGACGCACGGCTGGAACAGCCGCCTTGCCATGACGCCGGATCACTACCCGCATGTGCACGAACCGGGCGCGGGCGCGCTGGCCTATCTCGGCTGCAATGGCCGCGGTGTTGCGCTCGCAACCGCGATGGGGCAACAACTGGCAAAACGGCTGATCGGCGGTGAGAAGGCCGAGATCGACATGCCGATCACGGGCTTGAAACCCATTCGTTTTCACGCATTGTGGCCGGTGGCGGTCAAGAGCGTGGTGATGACGGGCCGGATCCGCGATCGTCTGGGATTATAGCGAGATGAAGAACATCACGATCGGCGTGATCGGCGCCGGGCTGATCGGGCGCAAGCATCTGCGCAAGCTCGCCGAGCGCGAAGATTACGAGCTGGTCGGCATCGCGGATGTCAATGTCGACGCCGTCTCTGCCGAGCACCCAAGGACGCGCGTCTTCGCCGATTACCGCCAGTTGCTGGACGAGGCGCGGCCGGAAGCCGTGATAATCGCCTCGCCCAACCAGCTTCATGCCGAGAACGGTATCGAATGCGCCCGGCGGGGCATTCACATCCTGATCGAGAAGCCGGTCACCGATACGCTCGAGACCGCGGCCACCTTGATCGCGGAAGTGCGAAAGGGCGGTGTCAAATCGCTGGTCGGACACCATCGCCGCCATCATCTGCCGGTCAAGACGCTGCAAGCGCTGCTGCGGGACGGACGGATCGGCGATGTCGTCGGGGTCTCGGCGATCTGGGCGACGCACAAGCCGGCGGACTACTTCAAGATCGCGCCGTGGCGGCGCGAGGCTGGCGGCGGCCCGATCCTGATCAACCTGATCCATGAGATCGATTTCCTGCGCTACACTGTCGGCGAAATCGTCGCCGTCGAAGCCATCACATCAAATCGCCAGCGCGGCTTCGCGGTCGAGGATAGCGCCGCCGCGCTGATAGAATTCGACAATGGCGCGCTCGGCACCTTTTTCATCAGCGACAGCGCCGTCTCCCCCTGGACGACGGAGCAGGGGCTGGGTGAGGCGCCGGAATTCCCGTTCAGCGGCGAAAGCAGCTACCGCTTCATGGGCCGTCGCGGTGCGATCGAGTTTCCCGAACTCGTGCAATGGACGCAGGCGGGCGACGCACAGGACTGGAACAAGCCGATCCAGGCCCAGCGCCTCCACGCGCCAACGATCGATCCCTATGTCGCGCAGCTCGATCATTTCCGCGACATTATCCGCGGCACCGCTTCCTCGTTGCAGCCGGTCGAGGATGGCGCGCGGTCCCTGCTCGCAACGCTTGCGATCGCCGAGGCTGCTACCGCCGGGCGGCGCATCGACTTGCGGGACCGGTATGCGGCGCTTTCGCCATAGGTCCGCTGAGAATCAGTGAAAGTTATCGGAGACCAGAGCTAACAATTGGTCCAAATGGTTGAAAAAGAAGATGCTTTAGCTCTATCGTGCGGCCCTCGGGACGCGCCTGGGACCTTCCGGAGCTAATCGCATGACCAAACGCTCGATTGCCACGGTTTCGTTGAGCGGCTCGCTCGACGAAAAGTTGCGCGCGATTGCTGGCGCCGGCTTCGATGCCGTCGAGATTTTCGAGAATGATTTGCTGACATTCAACGGCAGTCCCCGCGACGTCGGGCAGCTCTGCCGCGACCTCGGCCTTTCAATTTGCGCGTTCCAGCCGTTCCGGGATTTCGAGGGCATGCCCGAACCGCAGCGCGCCCGCAACTTCGCGCGCGCGGCGCACAAGTTCGATCTGATGCAGGAATTGGGGACCGACTTGCTGCTGATCTGCAGCAATGTTTCACCGGCATCGCTTGGAGGTATCGACCGCGCCGCCGCGGATTTCCGCGCCCTTGGCGAACTCGCGGCCTCGCACGGCCTGCGCGTCGGTTTCGAGGCGCTGGCCTGGGGACGGCACGTCAATGATTATCGCGACGCCTGGGAAATCGTGCGCCGCGCCGATCACAAGTCGATCGGGATCATTCTCGACAGTTTCCACGCGCTGGCGCCGGGATTTCCGGTCAGCGCGATCCACTCGATTCCGGCGGACAGGATCTTCCTGGTTCAGCTTGCCGACGCGCCGAAGCTTGGTCTTGACGTATTGTCCTGGAGCCGGCACTTCCGTTGCTTTCCGGGGCAGGGCGATCTGCCGGTGGGGGCCTTCATGGACGCTGTGGCCGCGACCGGGTACGCCGGCCCGCTATCGCTGGAGATATTCAACGATCAGTTTCGCTCCGGCTCGCCGGTCCGCACCGCGACCGATGGGCTGCGTTCGCTGATCTTGCTGGAGGATGAGCTGGCCAAGAGTTCGTCCAAAGCGTCGACGGGGAGGCTGCAGCCCAAAGCGCAGAGCCGCGGCGTAGGCTTCGTCGAATTCGCCGTCGATGAAGCCAAGGCAAGGAGCCTTTCGGCGTTGTTCGGCCAGCTCGGCTTTCGCAAAACCGGTTCCCACCGCAGCAAGGATGTCGAACGCTGGTCGCAAGGTCATATCGAGCTGGTCATCAATTGCGAACCGGACGGCTTTGCTCATTCGCACTACGTCACGCACGGCCCGGGCGTCTGCGCCATCGCGATCGACATCGATGACGCCGGCAAAACCATGGCCCGCGCGGAAGCGCTGAAGGCGCACACGTTCTACCAGCCGGTTGGGCCCGGTGAGCTCGAGATCCCCGCGATCCGGGGCGTCGGCGGCAGCCTGCTGTATTTTCTGGAGGCGGCGGGCAAGAACTGGGACACCGATTTCGAAGCGTTGCGCAGCGATGCCGCGAGCGACCGTCTCGAGGTGGTCGACCATATCTCGCAGTCGATGCCGTATGACGAGATGCTGTCCTGGCTGTTGTTCTACACCGGCATACTCGATCTGCAGCGCCTGCCGCAGATGGAGATCGCCGATCCGGTCGGGCTGGTGCAGAGCCAGGCGCTGATCAACGGCAATCAGGGCCTGCGGGTGATCCTGAACGGCTCATCGGCCACGCGGACATTGTCGGCCCGATTCATCAACGAATTTTTCGGCTCCGGGGTCCAGCACATTGCATTTTCATGCAGCGACATTTTCACGGCTGTCGCGGATATGCGCGCGCGCGGCGCGGATTTCCTGAAGATTCCGGACAATTATTACGACGATATCGAAGCCAAATACGATCTCGATGCCGCGACGATGACAGCGCTACGCGACAATCAGATTTTGTACGATCGCGAAGGCGACGGCGAATTCTTCCAGGTCTACACCCACACCTTCGATGACCGGTTTTTCTTCGAGATCGTCCAGCGGCGGGATTATCAAGGATTTGGCGCCGCCAATGCCGCGGTTCGCCTCGCGGCGCAGACGCGGGAGTCGCGGCCCTTGACCATTCCCCGCGCGTAAAAAAAATCTAGAGCGCGATCGATCCGATGCTGGCGCCGCCGCATACATAAAGCGACTGGCCGGTGATGAAATCGGCATCGCCGCTCGAAAAGAACATCACGGCGCGCGCCACGTCACTCGGCCGGCCGATGCGGCCGACCGGGATCGAGCGGGCAAGTTGATCGACTTTCGGGCTACCCTGCGGAATGACCTCGTGGAACATATCGGTCTCGACCGGTCCAGGAGCCACCACATTGACCGTGATGCCGTGAGCCGCCGTCTCCAGCGCCCAGGTCCGCGCCATGCCGAACATGCCGGATTTCGTCGCCGAATAGGCGGTGCGGGTGGCAGCGCCAAGCGCGGCGCGCGAGGCGATCAGGACGATGCGTCCGAAATGCCGTTGTTTCATGCCAGGCAAGGCGGCCTGGACCAGCGTCAGCGCCGCGCCGAGATGGAGCTGGCTGAGCGCTGCGATGTCGTCCACCGTCACTTGCTCAATCAGATTGGGCCGGATGATCCCGGCATTGTGGACGATATGTGAAACTTCATGCCGTGCAGCTACATCCCGGGCAGTGTCCGCTGTCGCCTTCGGATCGAACAGATCCACCACAACCGGCTCCAGCCGTGCATGCGACCAATCCGGCAGGCGTCGGTCGAGCGAGATGATGCGGTAACCCGCAGCCAGCATCGCCTCGGCGATGGCCCGGCCGATGCCGCCGCTGGCGCCGGTGACGATGGCGACGTTGCTCTCACTCATGATTTCCTCATCCCGCCTTCTGCACCGGCCGCTTCTTCAGCGATCGGGTGTCGATGCACCGATCAGAACCGATCGTCGCCGCAACCAACTCCTTGAGCGCGCCGCGCTGGATTTTTTGCGTCGAGGTCAGCGGCAGCGCCGACACAAACGCGACATAGCCGGGCGCCTTGTAATAGGCGAGGCGGCTCAGGCTCCAGGCGACGAGATCGGCGGCGATCTGCTTGCGTGCCGCGGCGTCCGGGGAGGATCCCTCGCTCACGACGCAGGCGAAGACCTCGTCGCCCCGCACCGGGTCCGGGGCAGGTGCCACCGCAACCTGCCTCACAGCCGGGTGCTGCATCAGCACGCTCTCGACTTCGACCGCCGAGATATTTTCGCCGGAGCGGCGGATGACGTTCTTCTTGCGGTCGACGAAATGAAACGCCCCATCCGGACCGCGCCGCACCACGTCGCCGGTGTGAAACCAACCGCCATCCCAGGCCTCCGCGGTGGCTTCCGCGTCCTTGAGATATTCGCGGAAGAAGCCGTAGCGCGGTGCTGCGCCGGCGTGGCGCACGAGAAGTTCACCGGGCTCGTCGACACCGGCGTCCGCGCCGCCTTCAACAACGATGCGGGCCTCGAGTTCGGCGCCGAGGCGGCCGAAGCAGCTTGTGCCGGTGTGGCGCGGCTCCTGGGAGGCGACGACCACAGCGCCGGCGCCGGTCTCGGTCATGGCCCAGGCCTCGACCAGCGGAAAGCCGAACCGCGCCTCAAAGGGATCGTGCAGCGCCTTGTCGACGCCGGCGCCAAAACCGAAGCGCACGCCATGGCGCTTGTCGTCGGCGCTTTCGGGCGCGCTCATGAGCATCGGCGGCATCACGCCGAGATAATGCACGATGGTGGCGCGGCTGTCCTTGACGCTGGCCCACCAGGTCTTGGGATGGAAACGGTCGAGCACGATCAGGCAGCCGCCGGTAGTCACCATCGCCATCGCGGAATAGGCCATCGCGTTCATGTGGAACACCGGCAGCGGCGTCAGCATCCGCTCGGAGCCATGGTTCAGCGCGATCAAGCCGCCGACCGTGGCGTACCAATGACCGGCATAGAGAAAATACTCGTTCGGCAGCACGCAGCCTTTGGGCCGGCCGGTGGTACCGGACGTGTAGAGCAGGGCGCACTCGCTGTCGCGATCGGGTGCACCGGGCTGCGGCGCAGACGCGTGGATCGCCGCCGGTTCGTCATCCGGCCCGACGACAGGAATGTCGCGGCCGATCGCCTTGGCTGCGGCCGCGACGTCGTCGTGACGCTGGGGAATCACGACCGCCGCGACGATCTCGGAATGGCCGATCAGATATTCCAGCTCCGCTGCGCGCATGTCCGGATTGATCGGCACCAGCGACACGCCGAGCGCATTGAGCGCAAACCAATGCAGGAAGAAGCCGGGTCGATTCTCCATCAGGATGCCGACCCGATGACCGCGGCCATAGCCCTTGGCCCGATAGGCGTCGGTCAGCGCCGCAATCCCTGCGAACGCCTCGCCATAGCTGATCTCGCCGGCCGCAATGCCATAGGCCTGCGCCGTCTCGGGCAGCACGACGAGAAATGGCTTGTCGCCGTGGCTCGCGGCGGCGCGCGCGAAAGCCGCGAAGACGGTTGCCGGAGACCCGATCGGGAGCTGCATCACCGTCTCACATGAACAGCTGGATGTTGCCGAATGCGGCATCGCAATTGACGATGTCGACCCGCTTCAGCTTGATCTTGAGCGCGCCGTCCACCACGGCCAAGGTGTGCGTGGCCCAGGCCGCGTAAAGATCCTGCTGGTCGAGGCGCGTTTCGACATAATGCATTGGCGTCCACGTGACATATTCGTTGGCTGCCTCGTTGCGGCTGTCGACCTGCGGCGTTTGCAAAACATGATGACAGCGGCTCTTGGGCTTCTGCGAAAAGGTGCGGTTGCCCTTGAGCCGCTCGACGCGGATCTTGAGCAGCAGCTTGTCCTCGTACATCAGCGACGTCGTCAGCCGTGGATCGGTCTGGCCCCATTCGAGCGGCATCCAGTAAAAACCGTCCTCGGCGAACAGGTCGAGCCATTCCTCAAACCGGTGCTGGTCGATCAAGCGGGTTTCGCGGATGACGAAATCGATCAATTGCTGGTCGGTGGGCGCGGTCATGGCAGCACTCACATCGACATCGTCATGAATTTCGACCAGGCGCGGAACTGGTTCCGCATCTGCCATTCGGTGGTGCCGTTGGTGACGGCCGTCGTGTCCGGGATTTCGGAGGGGTCGTAGAGCCGCTGCAGATTGACCCATTGGTTGGCGTCGACATGCAGGCCTTCCTGGGCGCGCTCGTACATTTCGAGATCATCGTGGCCGACCACGGAAGTCGGCGCGTTGATCAGCCGGTTGTACATCAAGGTACGTTCCAGCAGCATGTCGGGTGCATCGACGAGGCGGAAGGTCCAGCTCTCCACCAGCGTCTTGTTGGCCGCGATCGGCTTGAACACACGCACCAGCTGGATCGGTCCCTTGATCATGATGTTGGGGAAATACACGGTATTATGGCGGTTCTCGTTGAGGATCGCCTTGGCGCGTTCCTCGCCATGGGCCGCTGCCATCTTCTCGAAATAGCCGGGCACCGCGGAATAGTCGGAATGGATCGAGTGATGCACGCCGGTATGACCGTGGCCGTTGGGCCAGACGCGGATGCCCATGTTTTCGAAGAACTCGTAGGGCGCCATGAACGGTGCGTAGATCTCCACTGCCATCGGCTTCTTGGCGCCGGGCGGCGCGTTCTTCCACACCTCGATCGCGGTGCCGGCCGACGATTCATGCGCGACCATGGGATGGCAGGTGTCGGTCTGGTTCTCGACCAGCATTTTCCAATTGCAATTGTGCATGTAGCGCAGCACGCCGCCGGCGACTTCGAGCCGGCCGGCCGGGGAACGGTCGACCATGTTGTCGAAGCTCGACAGGCTGTCGCCGAAAAACTCCTCGAAGCCGGGGCCGACATCCCTGAGTTTTGCAAATACGAAGCCGCGATAATTGTGCACGTGTTTGACCGGGCTCATGCCGCGGCCGGCATGACTCTGTTCGACGCCGGTGTTCTCGTAGCCCTTCTTCAGGGGAATCGCGAGCAGCGAACCGTCGGTCTTGAAACTCCAGGCGTGATAGGGGCAGCGGAAGAATTTTCCGGTGTTGCCGCAGGATTCGGTGGTGATGCGGGTGCCCTTGTGCGGGCAGCGGTTGTGCAGCACCTTCACGGTGTTGTCGGTGTGGCGCACCATCAGGATCGGCTGGGTGCCGATGGTCGTGCCGTAATAGTCGCCCGGCTTCGCCACCTGGCTGTCATGGCCGACATAGGCCCAGGTGTTGGCGAAGACATGCTCCATTTCGAGCTGGAACACCTCTTCGTCGATATAGACGTCGCGATGCACCTCGGTCTCGCGCACCAGGCCTTTGATTGCTTCGAGATTTCCGCGATATCGGGCCATCAACACCTCCTCAGGAATCAAAGATCGAGCACGAGCCGCGGGCTTTTCGACCGCGAGACGCAGATTTGCATGAGTTTACCGGCCGCTTTCTCGGCATCGGTCAGGATGTAGTCGCGGTGGTCGGGCGTGCCTTCGATCACGCTGACCTGGCAGATGCCGCAATCGCCGCGCTGGCAATCATGCATGGGATCCTCACCCGCTTCGATCAGCACCGCGAGAATGGTCTTGTCGGGCGCAATAAGGAAGGTTTTGCCGGAACTGTTCAGCACCACCTCGAACGGCTGATCACCGGCGAGGGGAGCGGCGGTGGCAAAAATCTCGAAGCGCAGGCGACCGTCAGCCCAGCCGAGATCCTTGGCGCTCTGGATCGCCGTATCGATCATCGGCTTGGGCCCGCAGACGTACAGCGGTTCGTCGCCGGTGAGCGAGGTCATCAGGCGCTTCACGTCGTAGATGCCGCTGGCGTCGTCGGTGTGAACGGTCAAATGTTCGCCGCACAGCGCCTCGCTCTCGCCGAGAAAGGCGAGCTGGTCGCGCGAGCGGCCGGCATAGATGAAGCGGTAGGGATGCTTGCTGGCGGTGAGCGTCGTTGCCATCGAGAGCACGGGCGTCACCCCGATGCCGCCGGCAAGCAACACGACCGGTTTCGACGCCGGCTCCAGCGGAAAATTGTTCCGGGGTGCGGCGACCGAGAGGACGTCGCCGACCTTGAGGTCGTGCATGAATTTGGATCCGCCCTGGCTCGGCTGTTCCAGCCGCACGCCGAGCTGGTAGGCGTGCGGGCGCGTGGTTGCCGCCGGATCGAGCGAGGTGTTGATCAGCGAGTAGGAGCGTTCGCCGCCATCGGGCAGCCGCACTTTGATATGCGCGCCGGCCTCCCAGGACGGCAGCGGCTCGCCATGCGGACGGGCGAGCTTGATTGCGCGGATCAATGCGGTTTCCGCGTGGATATCGGTCACGGTGAGGTCGAACTGGTCCATCGCATCAATCACAGAAAGGTTTCAACCGTGGCAAGCGCGCCGTCGAGCGCCTTGCCCTCTTCATCTGATAGCGCCGCCTTGCAAAGGCGGCGCAACCACTGCGCACCGTCAGCGCGACCGGCGAGACGTGGTGCAACCGCGATCACCCTGTCGAATTTCGAGGCACCGCGTGCGTGGGTGTCGGAATAACCCTTCACCAGCCGGCGCGCCTCGAGAATGGCGACGGCAAGCTCGTAATCCTTTGCGGCGGTGTTGCGGGCGAGATCGAGCCAGGCATCACGATGGGTGACTTCGCGCTTATGACGCAGCGTGCCGCGACGAAAACGCTTCAGGCCACCCAGCACGTAGAGCGGCAGGAACCATCTAATGGTGCCGGTCTGCACGCGTCGTCCGCGATTGACCACGCGATCGAGCGCCTTGCACAGGCCAGGCTTGCCTTCGAGCCAGAGGCCGAGGCCCGCGGGAAGCGTGCCCAAGACCTCTTCCATGCGCGGATGCATGAACTCGGTAGTGTAGACGAGCTGATCGGGCTTTGCGAGAACCTCGCTGCGGACGCGTTCGAAACGGCTCGCGCGGGTCTTGAGGTCGGCGACTCGGATGACGTCATCATAGGCCATCGCCACGGCGACATGTTTTGCCGCCGCCCGCGTCAGCGCAGGATCGCTACCGCGTTCCAGGCGCATAAAGCCTGCGACGAGGTCGAGGTATTCCCGGCCATAGCCGACGTCCTGAAAATCGACGACCTTGCGCAAGCCTGCGGCGATCATGCCGTGCAGGGACGCCGGGAAAGTCGTCCGGGCGTCGGCGACGAGTGCATCGAAAGCGGCATCGCCGACCGATGCGAGCGTTGAATAGAGCTTGCCCGCTGAAGCAGGCTTGGGCGGCGCGGGCGGTGTCGCGGATGCGGCATCCGCCTGCGTGCGCTCAAAACCCGCCGCGAACGCGCGCAGGCTCGGTTCGATGCCGATGCCGGCGGCGCGGATGGTTGCTTCATAAGCCTCGCTGCCGAACGGCAGCGCGCCGCTGCCGGCAAGCGCACCGAACAGCACCGCGGAGATGGCGCTGCCGGTGCTGTCTGCGAGCACGGCCATGTCGAAGGCGATAAAGCGTTTCGCGGCGGCCTCTGCGGCCTCATAAACCTTGCTGGAATCGCTGATGCCGTCGCCGGGCACCAGCTTTTCCTGGATCGCGAACGAACGGTGCGACGAGGCGATCAATGTCGTCTTGTCTGGTGTGACGAGACCGCGCTGGATGGCGCGGCCGGCTTCCATCAGCTCGGCGCCGACCACGACGTCGACTTCGCCGGGCACCGGCATCAGCGACAGCACCGGGTAGGCGGCGTCCGCGCGGGCAGGGATCATCTCGAGATAATAGATGGTCGCACCGGTGCGCTGGGCGACACCCGGCACCGAGGTGGATTGCGCGATCCAGTTCTGGCTTTCCGCCAGCGCCACGATCCAGTCGACCAGCACGCCGCCGCCCTGGCCGCCCATCGCGAGCACGGCGATCGAAAGCGGTCGGGTCAGGTCGATGGCGGGGGGCTGCAGCATGATGTTCATCCGGCCATGCCTTCAAACCAGCGCGAGACGGCGACGGTCGCGGCGTCGCTGCAGGAAGCCGATGACGCCGCCGCGCAGCTTCGCCATGAACTGATCGAAGCCGGTCGGGTTGTGGATGATGTCGGCGCGGTAGAATGACGGGCACAGCACGGCGGCCTCGGCCACCTCGCCGCAATTGCCGCAGCCGACGCAGCTATTGTCGATCGCGGCGACCGGATCGTCCTTCAGCGGATCGCTGGTGTGCTTGACCGAAAGCGAGGGGCAGCCGGACAGCCGGATGCAGGCATGGTCGCCGGTGCAGACGTCCTCATCGACGCCAAAGCGCTCGCGCACGACGCGCTCGCCACCCTTCACGGCCTTGTTGAACAGCGGCTTGATCCGGCGCTGCTTGTTCAGCATGCATTCGGAGGAGGCGACGATCACCTTCGGTCCCTTGTCGGTGCTGGTGAGCGCTTCCTTCAGCGTGTCGCGCATTTTGCCGACGTCATAGGTGCGGTCGATCTGGCGCACCCATTTGGCGCCGATGCCTTTGACTGCCTCGGTGATCGGGTGGTTGGTCGAGCGCGACTTGTTGTCGGCGCGGGACGACAGGATGTCCTGGCCGCCGGTGGCCGAGGTATAATGGTTGTCGACCACCAGGATAACGCCGTCATGCTGGTTGTAGACGGCATTGCCGATGCCGCTGCTCAGGCCGTTGTGCCAGAAACCGCCATCACCCATGATCGAAATCGAGCGCTTGTCCGCCTTCACATTGAACGCGGATGCCGAGGCCGGTCCAAGCCCATAGCCCATCGTCGTCGCGCCGATGTTGAACGGCGGGAGGATCGAGAACAAATGGCAGCCGATATCGGCCGCGACATGATGCGGGCCGAGGTCCTTTTCGACGAGCTTCATCGCGGCGAAGATCGGTCGCTCCGGGCAACCGGTGCAGAAGCCGGGCGGGCGCGCCGGCACCACTTCAGCCAGCGCCTTGATCTTGTCATGGGCCAGGATCGATGGATCGTTCGGCGCGCGGATATGGTCCGGCAGCACTTCGGGCGCGGCGGAGGTGAGGAATTTACGAACACCCGCCGCCATCACGGCCGCGGTATATTCGCCGCCGATCGGCAACTCGCCCTTGCCGTAGATCTTGGTCGGGACATCGGCCTTGCGCAGGACCTTATGCAGGGCCTGTTCGATGTAGTCAGGCTGTCCCTCCTCGACCATCAGCACCGCGCGCTTCGATTGGCAGAAGGCGATCAGCTCATCGTCGATCAAGGGATAGGTCACGTTCATGACGTAGAGCGGAATGCGGGTGTTACCCCACACGTCCGCCAGGCCAAACCCCTGCAGCGCGCGGATCACGCCATTATACATGCCGCCCTGCAGGATGATGCCGACGTCATCGATATCGCCCTCGAAGACTTCGTTGAGCTTGCGCGCCTTGATGAAGGAAACCGCGGCCGGCCAGCGCTGCTCTATCTTTTCCTTCTCGTGCATGTAGGAGGCCGGCGGCAGCACGATGCGGTTGGTATCACGCTGCGGGTTTTCCAGCGCCTGCGCCATCGTGAATGCCGGGCGCTTGTTGTCCTTGGCGGCAAAGCGGCCGTGGACATGGCAGGATCGGATGCGCACTTCCAGCATCACGGGCGTGTTGGTCGCTTCCGACAGCTCAAATCCGTCCTCGACGGCCTTGACGATAGATTCGAGGTTGGGGCGGGGATCGAGCAGCCAGATCTGGGATTTCATCGCAAAGGCGTGGCTGCGCTCCTGCATGATGGAGGAGCCTTCGCCGTAATCTTCGCCGATCACGATCAACGCGCCGCCGGTGACGCCGCCGGAGGCGAGATTGGACAGCGCGTCGGAGGCGACGTTGGTGCCGGCGGTCGATTTCCAGGTCACCGCGCCGCGGATCGGATACATCACGGAGGCGGAAAGCATTGCGGCCGCAGCCGCCTCGTTCGCCGAGGTTTCGAAGTGCACGCCGAGATCGCCGAGAATGTCCTGCGCATCCGCCAAAACGTCCATCAGATGTGAGATCGGTGCGCCCTGGTAGCCGCCGACATAGCCGACGCCGGACTGCAGCAGCGCCTTGGTGATGGCCAGAATGCCTTCGCCATGGAAGATTTCCCCGTTGCCTAGTTTGAGGTCCTGGACCTCTCGGGCGAAAGAGCGTTCAGCCATGACGCATTTCCTTCGGCTCAAGCGACGGCGGCACATCGGTCAAAATGCTAAGCCGACATATTTTAAGTGTCAAATAACTATCCATTTACGTGGCTCCCCGCTTCAGCCGGTAGCCGACCGCTTCGCGATCCCAGGTCGACGCGGTCACGCCGCGTTCGCGCAGCTCGTATTTCCGGATCTTGCCGTTCTCCGTCCGCGGCAGGTCCGCGACAAAATCGATGAAGCGGGGCACTGCGAAACGGGGCAGCCGCGGCGCACAAAATTGCATCAGTTCGACGGGCGGGATCGCGGCTCCCGGCCGCACCACGATCGCGGCCATCACTTCATCCTCGGCAAGTTCCGAGCGCACGGGAAAGACCGCCGTCATTTCGATATCAGGGTGAGCCAGCAGCACCTGCTCAACCTCATAGGACGAGATGTTCTCGCCGCGCCGGCGGATCGCATCCTTGAGCCGGTCGACGAACCGGAAATAGCCGTTCTCGTCACGGATGACCCGATCGCCGGTATGGAACCAGAGATTCCGCCAGGCTTCCACGGTCTTCTCGGCCATGCCGAAATAGCCGCTCGCAAACGCAAACGGCTCGTCAGCGCGCAGTACGAGTTCACCGGCCTCGCCATCCGGCAGTTCAACATCGTTGACATCGACGACGCGCGCCTGAAAACCGTCGACGATACGGCCCATGGTTCCCGGGTTCTGTGTTTCCGCCGATGCGCCGATGACGAAATTGGTTTCGGTCGAACCGTAGCCTTCGAGCAGCGTAACCCCGGTGCGCGCGGTGAACGTCGCGCCAAGGTTAGCAGGAACCCCTGGTCCGAGCCCGGTGCGGATTTGGTGTCCGCGCTCGTCCGCGCGCGGTTCACCCGCCAGCAGGATCGGCACCATGGCGCCGAGCAGATAGATCACGGTTGCTTCGCTCTGGATCATAGCCGGCCAGAAGCCGGAGGCCGAGAAGCGCGGTTCGAGGACCATCCGCGCGCCGCTGAGGAGCGCCTGCGCAAACGTGTTGAGGGCATTGATATGGAACAGCGGCAGGGTGGTGCAAAGCACGTCGTCTGCCGTCAGGCCAAAAATGCGGCCGGAGTGGATGCCCCACCAGTAATATTGCGCATGCGGGCACATCACGCCTTTGGATGGACCCGTGGTGCCGCTGGTATAGATGATGGCGAGTGTATCGCCGGGACTGACGGGCGCCGCCGAGATCGCGGCGGCGCGTGGCGGTATGACCTCCATCGATGGCACGACACCGTCGGGCAGGGCATCGCCGCCGATCACCCAGATTGAGCCAAGCGATGCCATGCCTTTGGAGACATGGGCCAGGCGTTCCACGAATTGCGCCTCGATCGCGAACAGCCGCGCGCCGCTATTCCGCAGGTAATAACCGATCTGCGGTCCCATCGCCGCGGTGTTGATCGGGACCGCGATGGCGCCGATCCAGCCACAGCCCAAAACGATTTCCAGCATCTCCAGGCGATTGGAGCAGAGGATCGCGACCCGGTCACCGGCTGCAATGCCCGCCGCGCGCAATGTCGCGGCACGGCCGGCCGCGATGTCGCGCGCCTCGCGAAAGGTCCATGAATCGTTTGCGCACGACAGCAACGTCCGGTCACCGTGGCGGCCGGCCTGAATCTCGAGCATGCGCGGCAGCGTCCGGTCATCAGGTGGCAGCTCAATCATGCCGGGCGCACGGAGGCTCATGGGCGGGGCGCTCCCGCAGGATTTGAAGGCACCAGCGCCAGCACGCGCAATGGGCTGCCGCTGCCCTGCTGGATCTTCAGCGGCGGCGCGATCAGCGAGGCGCCGGTCGGCGGCAGCAGGTCGAGATTGGTCAGGCATTGCAGACCATAGCGTCCGGCACCGTGCATGTAGTAGTGGCACGGATAGGGTGGCAGGAAATGCGCCGCCTGGCCCGCATCGGTGCCGATGGTTTCGGTGCCGAAACCGAGCACGTCGCGCTCATTCAGCAGGAAACGCACGGCGTCGGGATCGGGGCCGGGCGTGTGCTGCCCGGTCTCGTCGAAATTCTGATAGGCCGCCGGATCGGTCTTCTTCGACCAGTCGGTGCGCATCAGCACCCAGCATCGCGGCGGGATTTCGCCGTGCACAGCTTCCCAGGCCTTGATGAAATCCGGCGTCAGCAGGAAGTCGGCATCGGCAGCGGATTCTTTGGAGCAGTCGATCACCACGGCGGGCGCAATGAAATCGGCAACCGGGATCGTATCGGTGGAGCTGTTGGGAAGGTCGCGGCCCGAAACCCAGTGGATCGGGGCGTCGAAATGCGTGCCGGTATGTTCGCCAAAGGACAGATTATTCCAGTACCAGGCGCCGCCGCGTTCGTCGTACCGCGAAATCTCTTCCATGCGGAAGGCGCGGCTCTGGCCTATTTCCGGCGGCATCACGATGCTCGGAAAATCGGGACCCAACGTCTGCGTCAGATCGACGATGCGGATCGCGCCGGTGGCGAGCGCCGTGGTGAAACCCGCGAGGACTTCCATGCCGGGCGCCGGATCATGCGGTTTCATCGGCCAAGCTCCCGTTCCAGTGCCTTGGGATTGTCGCGGAAGCGGGCGAGCCAGTCCTGCGCGATATCGCCGGGATAGACGTCTTCAACCGATCCTTTGAGCGCGCCGACGATGGCGCGGGCGACCGCCGATGGCGCCAATTTTGGCGGCAGCAGCAGTTGATTCCATTCGTCGTCGATTGGTCCCGGAAAGATGTTGACGACCCTGATCCCGGCGGTGCGCATTTCGGCGCGCAGCGCCTGCGCCACCGAAAGGGCCGCGGCCATCGATGCCGAATAGGTCGCGTGCTGCGGAAAATTGGACAGCGCATAGATCGACAGCAGATTGACCCAGGCCACCGCGCTGGTTTCGCCATCGGCGCCGCGTGACTGCATCACCGGACCGAACGCCTGGGCCAGCCGCAACAGGCCGAAGCAATTAGTCTCCATCTCCGCCCGTGCGGTTTCGACACCGGCGCGGCCGAAAATGCCAAACGTGCGATGATGCTCTGATGTGTTGATCACGATATCGACCTTGAAGCCGAGTTCGGCGGCAAGTTCATTGACCGATTTGGTGTCGGTGACATCGAGGGGGACCAGCGTCACCTTGGGCAGTTCGGCGATCGCGGGCCAGCCCGGCGGGTTCTTCCAGGGTTCGCAATGGCCGGCCCAGACGAGATCGGCGCCGGCTTCGAGCACTGCTTTCACGACGGCTTGGCCGACCGGCGACTTGGCGTCGGTGACCAGCACTTTGCGGAATCTTGGATCCGACGTGAAGTTGCGCAGCTTCGGCTCGTCGGCGAGTGCGGTATTGCCACCATCGGGCCTCGCGACGAGTGCGGCCTGGCCGGCGCGGTCGAGCACGGCCTCCACGATGATCGGCGACGGCGCCGGGCCGCAGCGCGCGTCGAGGTGGACGACGAGGCTGACACCTTCGGCGAGACGGACCAGTCCAAGCCGCCAGGGCATGCGTTCGCGAAAGAACAACTCTTGGGAATGATGCAACGTGGTCTCGCTGACGAGTTCGCCGCGTCCGCTCATCACGGTCCATTCGAGTTCGGCCGACAGGCAGCGCACGCAGGCCTCGCGTGGCGGGTATTGCACGGCGCCACAGGCCGCGCAGCATTGTAGTTCCAAATTGCCCAATGCCGCGCCGCGAACGAGGCCGAGCGCAATCCGGCTGCGGCGATCCGGCGGCAGCGTCGGCGCGCGCGTCTTTAGAATTGGATTCTTGCGCTTCGGCCGTTTGATTGTTTCACTCATCATCAAGTTCCAATCATGTTGCGGCGAGAATGGCGGCGCCGGTGCATAGGCCCCGGTCGAAGTTGATCATGCCAAATCCGGAGACCAGCGCATGACGCGCGTTCTCGACCCGGGCGCCGAGCGGCTGTCCCGTGACTTGCCGGAGCGCCTCGACGATCCCGAGCGTGCCGCCGGCGGCACCGGCCTGACCGACCGACAATTGGCCACCCGAGGTGTTGAAGGGAAAGCTGCCGTTCGCCTCGAAGGTGTGGCGACGAATGAAGTCCGGCCCTTCGCCCTTGCCGCAGAAGCCGAGATCCTCGAGCTGCAGCACGCAGATCACAGGGTAATCGTCATAGGCCTCGAGCAGGTCGATGTCTTGAGGCCCGACGCCTGCGCTTTCGTACAGGCGATCGCGGTCCATTGCCCAGCCGCCGCGGTGCTGCACGGGATCGTCAGGGAAGGCATTGTGCCGTTCGATGGCACCTCGCAGCCGCGCGTGCGGCAATCCGAGGCGCCGTGCGCGGTCCTCGCTCATGACAAGAAATGCTTCGGCGCCGGCGCAAGGCATCACGCAATCGAACAGCCGAAGCGGGTCGGCCACCGGCCGGGCGTTAAGATACTCGTCCAGCGTCAGCGGCTTCTTGAACAGCGCATGCGGAAATTGCAACGCGTTCGAGCGCTGCGCGACGCAGAGCTTGCCGAAATCCTCAGGCTTCGCGCCATAGGTGCGCATGTAATAGGCGGTGAGAAAGGCAAAACTGGTGTTCGGTCCGCCTGCGCCATAGGGATAGACCGCATCCTGCGCGAACATGCTGAAGGTCGCGGTGCTGAGCCGGAAACTGTCGACGTGGTTGGTGTCGCCGGCGATGCAGGCAACGATCTCGGCGTCACCCGCCTGAACCGCGCGTGTGGCGCGGCGGAGGCTGACAATGCCGGACGCGCCGCCCATCGGCACGTGATCGAGCCAGCGCGGCGAGAGGCCGAGATGCTGGGTCAGGCCGACGGCGCTGTCGGGCGCCAATGTAAAACTCCCCACGCACAGGCCGTCGATCTCGTCCTTGGAAATCCCGGCGCCATCAACCAGGGCCTTCAGCGCGCGGGCGATGAACCAGTGCGCGCCACGGATGGAGAATCGCTCATAGGGCACAGTGACGGGGACCGCGACGGCGACCCCATCATAACTTGCAATGCGGTTTGCCATGGCGGTCAATGCCCTCCGCCGAGATAAGTTGCCTGCACACGGGCATCGCCGAGCAGGCTGGCGGCTTCACCGTCGAGCACGATCTCGCCGGTTTCCAGCACGTAGCCGTAGTCGGCGATTTCGAGCGCCGCCTTCGCATTCTGCTCAACGAGCAGGATCGAGACCCCGGCATCGCGCAGGCCAGACACGATGCGCAGGATGTCACGCACGATCAGCGGTGCGAGGCCGAGGCTGGGCTCGTCGAGCATCAGCAGCCGCGGCGCCGACATCAGCGCGCGGCCAAGCGCGAGCATCTGGCGCTCGCCGCCGGACAGCGTGTCGGCGCGTTGCGCGCGCCGTTCGGCGAGGCGCGGGAAACGCCCATAGGTCTCGTCGAGCGCGCGGGCGACGAAGGCACGATCCGAACGGCGCGGGTAGGCCCCGAGCACGAGATTGTCGTAGACCGTCAACTCTCCAAACAATTCCCGCGTCTCGGGCACCAGGCAGAAGCCGTGCTCGACGCGCGCCTCGACGTCGAGCTTCAGCAGATCCTGGCCTTCGAAGATGAGCCGGCCGCGCGATGGCAGCAGGCCAATGGTGGCTGCAAGGAGGGTAGTCTTGCCCGCGCCGTTCGGCCCGATCACCGTGACGATCTGGCCTCTCTGCAGTGACAGCGACACGCCGCGCACGGCTTCGACCTTGCCGTAAGCGACATGAAGGTCTGAAATCTCGAGCATCGCGCTCATAATACGCCTCCGAGATAGGCTTCCTGCACCTTCGGATCGGCGCGGACCGCTGCCGGATTTCCCTCGACCAGTTTGCAGCCGAACTCCATGACCACCAACCGGTCGACCAGCCCCATGACGAAATCCATGTCATGCTCGACGATCAGGATCGTGACGCCTTCGTCGCGAATCTGGCGCAACACCTTGGCCAGCGCCTCTTTCTCGGGCGGTCGCAGGCCTGCGGCCGGCTCATCCAGTACTACCAGCACGGGATCGGCCGCCAGCGCGCGGGCAACTTCAAGGATGCGCTGTCCGCCGAGCGGAAGGTTGCCGGCAAGTTCGTAAGGTTTGTCGCCGAGGCCGACGCGCTGCAATTGCCGCTGGGCTTCGTGCAGCGTCCGACGCTCTTCGGCGCGATCGAGGCGAAGCGCGCTCTTCAGGAAGCCGGTCGCGGTGCGCGCGTAGGCGCCGAGCGCGACGTTGTCGATCAGGCTCATGTTCGGCCGCAGCTTCACGTGCTGGAACGTACGCGCGATGCCCATGCGCGCGATTTCCATCTGCGGACGGTACGTGATGTCCTCGCCCAGGAAACTGATCCGGCCGGCGTTGGCCTGCAACGCTCCGGTCAACAGGTTGAACATCGTGCTCTTGCCGGCGCCGTTCGGACCAATCAGGCCGAGGATCTCGCCGGCCTTGAGATCAAAACTGACCTTGTTGACGGCGGTCAGTCCGCCGAACGTCCTCACGGCGTTTTCGACGTTCAGAATCAGCGTGCCATTTTCCGGCAGTGCGCGGCGCGGCATCGCCTCGGCGGCCGCGGGCGGCGGGCGCGTGCCCTTGGGCAGGCGTTTGGCGATGAACGCAATGAGGCCGCCGCGGGCATTCTGCAGCAGCAGGACAAGGAGGATGCTGAAAGCGATGATCTCGAATTGCGCCGGGTTCTTCGTCACCAGCGGCAGCACATCCTGCAACCAGTTCTTGAGCAGCGTGATCAAGGCGGAACCGGCAACCGCGCCCGCGATATGGCCGGCACCGCCCGCCATCGCCATCAGCAGATACTCGATGCCGGGTTTGACGTCGAACGGGGCCGGGCTGATGAACCGGTTCATGTGCGCATAGAGCCAGCCGGCCAGCCCGGCGAGCAGCGCCGCGATCACGAAGGTGACAAGGCGGATTCGAAAGATGTTGACGCCCATGCTTGCCAGCAGAACGCCGCCGCCACGAAGGCTTCGGATCGCACGGCCCTCGCGGGAATTGAGCAGGTTGGCACTCGCGAGCATGGCGAGCCCGACCATCAGCCAAATCAGATAGAAGATGGTTTGCGAGGAAATCAGTGAGATCGAGGCGATGGTGATCGGTGGGATGCCGGCCATGCCGGTGTTCTGCCCGAGGCCCGGGACATTGCCGAACAGGAAATAGATCGAGATGCCCCAGGCGATCGTGCTGAGCGAGAGAAAATGCCCGCCGAGCCGCAGCGTCAGCGCGCCGATCGCCAGCGCCGCAAGCCCGGTCATTGCCAGCGCCAGCAGCAATCCTAGCCACGGCGACAAATCGAGCGTCACGGTCGCCCAGGCCGTCGCATAGGCCGCGATGCCGACAAAGGCGGCTTGCCCGAAAGACGTCATGCCGCCGATGCCGGTCAGCAACACCAGCCCGAGCGCGACCAGCGCGGAGATGCCGATATAGTTGAGGAGCGTAATGGCGAAGCTGCCGAGCAGTGCAGGGGCGATCAGCAGGGCGACGACGGTGGCGCTGATCAGGCCGATGCGAAGCGGCGCGCTCAGCGCGATCGCATCGGGCATTTCCATTTCCTCGCCTTCCTCATCGGCATGCCCGGCCGACTTCCAGGACTGCCAGAGCAGCACCGGGATCAAGAGGCCGAACACGATCACTTCCTTGTAGGAACTGCTCCAGAACGAGGCGTAGCTCTCCATGATGCCGACGAAGACGGCGCCGAGCGCTGCGATCGGATAGCTGGTGAAGCCGCCGATGATGGCGCCGATAAAGGCTTTCAGCCCGATCATGAAACCGGAATCGTAATAGATCGTCGTGGTCGGGCCGATCAGGATGGCGGAGACGCCGGCAAGCAGCGAGGCGATGAAATAGGCGATCGTACCGGTACGTGCCGGCCGGATACCGACGAGCCGCGCGCCGATGCGGTTGACCGCGGTCGCGCGCAGCGCCCGGCCCGACATCGAGCGCTCGAAGAACAGGAAGAACAGCAGGCTGAGCAGGGCGGCGGTGACCAGCATCAGCAGGACCTGCGCCGATACGATGACGCCGCCAAAGCTGTAGATGCCATTGACCAATGGCCGAATGCGGAAACCCTCGGCGCCGAAGGCCATCAGGCCCAGTCCGCTGATCGCGAAATGGACGGCCAGCGCGATGATGAGCAGGACCAGCACGGAAGCATCGGCGGCGGGCCGGAACGCAATGCGGTCGAGCAGCGGCGCGATCGGCAGCACGAGCACCAGCGCAAGGACGATCTGCACCACTTGGGGCAGGGCGTAGGATGCGGCGACCCAGGCCAGCACGCAGGGAATAAGCGGCAGCAGGCCATACAAGAAAATTGAACGTGGAATCCGCGCGTGTTCGCCGGATCGGTAATGACCGGCGGCATCGACAACGGTTGCGATGACGGCCAGGATCGCGACCACCCAGATCGTGCCCGGCACCCGGCCAAGTTCGAACGCGGCGATCGAGAGCACGCAAAACGCCGTGATATCGCCGAACGGCACGAACACGACGCGGGTAACCGAAAAGATCAGCACGAGGCCGAGGCCAGCCAGCAGATAGATGGCGCCATTGGCGATCCCATCGAGCAGCAGAATGATGGCGATTTCAGTCGTCATGCGATCCAGCACCTTGATTAGTCAGGTTAATACATTAAATTGCCGTTTGAAATTGATATTTGAGGAGGCATTCTGTGGCCAAAAAACAAGCAGTTTCGGCGCAAATAGCGGCAGTGGTCACCGAGCCGGTCGCCGAGATTTCGCCGATCGAGCAGACCGTGAATGCGTTCGAATATGCCGCCTGGCACTTCGGTTCGGCGT
Organism: Bradyrhizobium sp. AUGA SZCCT0169; assembly: GCF_018130085.1. NCBI lineage: Bacteria > Pseudomonadati > Pseudomonadota > Alphaproteobacteria > Hyphomicrobiales > Nitrobacteraceae > Bradyrhizobium > Bradyrhizobium sp. AUGA SZCCT0169. Next base: position 25,444 of record NZ_JAFCMC010000033.1, read on the forward strand.
TCGCGCGCTGGCGGCGCGACTGTCTGGGCGCCATGCCAACGAACGCGCTGGGCGGCACCGAGGCCTCGATCCTGCACGTGCTTCATCTGAATGGCACGCCGAAGGGCCTGAGCGATGTGGCGCGGCTTCTGCATCGCGATGATCTTGCCAACCTGCAATACGGGCTGAAAAAGCTGCTTTCGCTGGGTTTTATCGAGAAAGCGAGCAATGGCGCCTCGCGCCGCAACACCACTTACGTGCCGACCGAGTCCGGTCGTGCGATCGTCGACGCTTATCTGCAGCACCGGCGCGACACCCTGGTGCGTCTGGTCGGCAGCATGTCCGGTACCCAGGACGCTTTGCAGCAGGCGACCTCGATCCTGCACGTGATGACCGGACTCTACGATCAGGCCAGCACGATCCTTTCGAGCCAGATCGGCGACACCCTCGGCCTTCGGCCATAAGGCATGAATTGCAACTTTAATCGGTAAGTTGATCATGTGAATTGCCTCTTGACTGAGGCCATACTGCACGCTTTTATATTTTATGTCTAAAACAATTTTTGTCCGGAATGGCGGATGGCGCGGCTGTGAACAATAAATCAAGCCACGACGCGGGGATGAACCGGCGGCCATACCGCCGGCGGCCTGCCATCGCTCCGGTCTCTCACTTCTTCAGTAGCCCGGCCCCCGTCGACTGACCGGCGGCCCAACAGGAGGTAGCGACGATGAGCAGACAGATGATTTCGCGCCGAAACGTTCTCATCGGCGGTGCAGCACTCTCCGGTTTCGTCGCGGCTCCCGCGATCCTTCGGGCGCAATCCGCTCCCATCTCCGTTGGTTTCGTGACGGGGCAGACCGGACCGGGCGCCTCCATCGGCATTCCCTATTCAAGAGGCATTGCCGCCGCCATGGCTTACCTCGACACGATCGAAGGCCATAAGATCCGGCTGGTCCAGATGGACGATGGCGGCGATCCGTCGGCCTCCACGCGCAATGCCCGCAAGCTTGTCGAAGAAGAAAAGGTCGACCTGTTGATCGGCACGTCAGGCCTGCCGGGATCGGTTGCGATGGCGGCGGTCGCCGGCGAGCAGAAGGTGCCGTTCGTTTCCATCTCGCCGCTTCCGCCGACAGCGGGCAAGGGCGACGGCGGCTTCTGGGCGATTTCGATTCCGCAACCGCCGCCGTTGATGGTCGCGGCCGTGGTTGCGCAAATGCAAAAAGCCGGCATCAAGAGCCTCGGCTATATCGGCTTCAGCGACGCCTGGGGCGATCTTGTCTACAACGCGCTGTCCAAGACGGCCGCGCCCATTGGCATCAAGATCCTGACAGACGAGCGCTATGCGCGTCCCGATACCACGGTGACCGCGCAAACGCTCAAGATCATCGCCGCCCAACCCGATGCCGTCATGACCGGCGGTTCGGGAACGCCGGGGGCGCTGCCGTTTTTGGCGCTGCGCGAGCGCGGTTTTCGCGGCCCGATCTATGGCACGCATGCCCTGATCAACCCTGACTTCATCCGGGTCGGCGGCGCAGCGGTCGAAGGCGTTCTGGCGCCAACCGGGCCGGTGATCGTCGCCGAACAATTGCCCGACAGCAATCCGGTGAAGAAGGTCGGCCTGGAATTCCGCGCCGCACACCTCAAAGCCAACAACGTCGCCTCGACCGATGCCTTCTCGGCCTATTCCTTCGACGGCTGGCTGGTCTTCGCCGCCGCGGCCAAGCGCGCGCTAGCAACGACACCGCCCGGCACGCCCGCCTTCCGCGCGGCGCTGCGCGATGAGCTCTACCGCACCAAGGACGTGGTGGGCTCGCATGGCGTCTACAACTATACCCAGAACGACAATTCCGGTGTCGACGAACGCGCACGGGTCATCGTCACGCTCGAGAAGGGGGCGTGGAAGCTGCTGGCCTGAGCCACGGCCCCGACGATCGCGCCGCATTCATCAAACGCCGCGTCGTCCTTAGGGACGCGCGCGGAAGGAGACGCCTGCCATGAAGCCGATCCGCATCTGGTATCAGAGCTACGTCGACTACGAGAACGGCAAGACCTACTGGGATCGTTTGCGCAAACATCTCGATGACATCGTCGAGCCGGGTACGACGATCGACATCAAGGGCATTACGCCGCACGATTCCTATGCCCACGCGATCGTCGAATTTCGTTGCGCGCGGGAAGTGATCTGCAATGCCGTGCGGGCTGAACGCGAGGGATACGATGCCTTCGTGATCGGCCACTTCCAGGACGCCGGCCTCTACGAAGCCCGCTCGGTGGTCGATATTCCGGTTCTGGCACTCGGCGAATCGTCGATGCTCCACGGCTGCCAACTTGGCCAGCGCAGCGGCATCATCACGATCAATCCCCGCTACATTCCCTGGTTCCACCACCAGATCGCCAAATACGGGCTGGAACGCCGGGTTGCGGGCACCCACGCCATGACGTTCGAGCCCGGACAGATCTTGAAGGCCTATGAATCGGAGGCGCTGGCGCGCGAGGTGGAAGAGCTGTTCGCCGAACAGGCGCGGCCGCTGGTAGCCAAGGGCGTCGAAGTGCTGATCCCGGGTGGCGGCATTCCGATGCTGCTGTTTGCCGCGCTCCGCAATCACGCGATCGACGGCGCGCCCGTTATCAACGGCATCCCGATCGTGGTGAAGATGGCGGAAATGGCGGTCAAACTTCGCCGTCTCACCGGCCTCGGCGTCAGCCGCGCGGGAGAATTCGTCAAGCCGCCCGCCGAGATCATCGAGGAATTCATGACGCATCCGAAGCTGGGGTAGGAGCGCACCACCTTATCGCGTCATCCTGAGGTGCGCGCTCTTGCGCGCCTCGAAGGATGAAAAGCGCCCGTGGCCCATCCTTCGAGGCTCGCCCAGCGGTGCAAGTGCACCGCTGGGCTCGCACCTTAGGATGACGTGCTCCAGGTCCTAAAGCTCCGTTCTCACTTTCCAAAGTTCCGGGAAAAGTTCGACCTCGAGCATCTTGCGCAAATAGGATACGCCCGACGTGCCGCCGGTTCCGCGCTTCAGGCCGATAATGCGCTCGACCGTCGTGACGTGGTTGAAGCGCCAGCGGCGGAAGTAGTCTTCGAAATCGACCAGCTTTTCGGCCAGCTCGTACAGCATCCAGTGTTTGTCGGGAGATGCGTAGACGGTCTTCCAGGCAGCCAGCACCTTGTCATTCGCGGTCCGCGTCGTGCGCCAATCCGTTCGTTGCGCATCTTGGCCGATGTCGAAGCCATTGCGCGCGAGTAGAAGCAACGCTTCGTCATAGAGACTGGGTTCGCCGAGAATTTCTTCCAGCTTCGCGACGATCTCGCCGCGATGGGCATGAGGACCGAGCATCGCAACATTGCGGTTGCCGGCGAGGAATTCGATCGCGCGGTACTGGTACGACTGGAAGCCCGACGATTGACCGAGCTGACCGCGAAATTCGGTATACTCGCTCGGCGTCATCGTTCGCAAAACGTCCCAGGCGCCCGTGAGTTGTTCGAAGATTCGGGCGATGCGCGACAGCACCTTGAAGGCGTGCTGAAGCTCGTCGTTGTGGGTCGCCTTGATGGCGGAGCGGATCTCGTGGATCGCCAGCTTCATCCAGAGTTCGGAGGTCTGATGCTGGATGATGAACAGAAGTTCGTCATGCGCATCCGAAAGCGGTTCCTGCGCGTCCAACACGCGTTCCAGATGCAGATAGTCGCTGTAGGACATCCGCCCGTCGAACGACATCTGGCCGCCCTCGCCGGAGGGGTCCAAAGGCTTTTCGGTCATGGGTTTCTCAGTCATGTCACGACAGCCATTTTGCGATACTCCGCGGCATCCCAGCGGCGATTGTTCACGACATCCTCGATCGCATCGACCGCCGCGCGAACCTCGGCCTCGCCGATGTAGAGCGGCGTAAAGCCGAAGCGTATCACATCGGGAGCCCGAAAATCGCCGATCACGCCGCGCGCGATCAGCGCCTGCATGATCGCGTAGCCGTTGGCGTGGCGAAACGACACCTGGCTGCCGCGTTTGTTGCCGTCCCGCGGCGAGGCTAGCGTCAACTCTGGACAACGGGCTTCGACTTCGCGGATGAACAGATCGGCCAGCGCGATCGACGCCTTGTGGACCTCGCTCATGCTGACGCCCTCCCAGACATCGAGCGCGGCGTCGAGCGCGGCCATCGCAATGACGGGAGGCGTTCCAACCCGCATCCGTTCGATGCCGGCGCCGGCCCGGTAATCAAGATCGAAGGCAAACGGCGCCTGATGCCCCAGCCATCCGGAAAGCGCCGGCCGCGCCATGTCGGCATGGTCAGGTGCGGCATAGATGAAGGCCGGCGCGCCAGGACCGCCATTGAGATATTTGTAGGTGCAGCCGACCGCAAAATCGGCTTTGGCGCCTGACACGTCGACCGGAATAGCGCCCGCGGAGTGGGCGAGGTCCCAAACCGTCAATGCGCCGGCGGCGTGCGCTTTCTGCGTCAGTGCCTTCATGTCGTGCAGGCGGCCGGTGCGATAGTCGACCTCGGTCAGCATCAGCACCGCAATCGCCCCGTCGATGGCGTCTTCGACTTCCTCGGGGGAGACGATCTTGAGCTGGTATCCCCGGTCGAGCGATCTGAGCAGACCCTCTGCCATGTAGAGATCGGTTGGAAAGTTGCCGTTGTCGGACAGGATCACCCGCCTGCTGGAATTGAGTTCGAGCGCGGCGGCAAGCGCCTGATAGACCTTGATCGACAGGGTGTCGCCGATCACCACAGTGCCCTCGGGCGCGCCGATCAGCCGGCCGACACGGTCGCCGATGCGGCGCGGCTGAGCCATCCAGCCGGCGCTGTTCCAGCCCCTGATGAGCTGTTTTCCCCATTCTTCGGTCATCATGCCGCGGACGCGATCGGTCGCCGCGACGGGCAGGGGACCGAGCGAGTTGCCGTCGAGATAGATGACGCCATCAGGCATATGGAACAGGGATCGCGTTCGCGTGAAATCGGTCATCATTGGCCTCGTTCGCAGGCGGCGGATACTCGCATGGCGGCGAATTGTTTCAAGCCCATAAGTTATATGTCTAAAGTACTTTTGGACTTGTCCTGCGGGCGGCCGATGTGAGTAGATGTCGTCGAACTGAATCCTGATCGTAGGCGCCTCTTCCGGCTACTCAAGACCAAACGGAAACCGACCCGCATGATCTTTCACCAGATTTCCGACTGGAACGACGCCTACGCCAATGGCCCCAACATCCCCGGTGGCGAACGCTGGCCGGCGGCCTGGGTGCAACCCGCCCAGACCTATCGCGATGAACTAGGGGGGCGTGGCCGCGCGACGCTTGATATCAGCTACGGCGAGCGGCCGCGAAACCGCTTCGATCTGTTCCGTCCCGAGGGCGAACCAAAGGGCCTCGTCGTTTTCGTCCATGGCGGGTTCTGGCGCGCCCTCGACAAGAGCTTTTGGTCACACCTCGCGCGCGGCGCCGTCGAAAGCGGCTATGCCGTGGCGATGCCTTCCTACACGCTTTGTCCGGCGGTTCGCGTGGCCGATATTACGCGCGAAATTGCCGCCGCGATCGTGCAGGCGGCCGCGATGGTGGAAGGCCCGATTTTCCTGACGGGCCACTCCGCCGGTGGTCATCTGGTCACGCGCATGATTTCGGCGACTTCGCCGCTGTCGGAGGTCGCCCGCGCGCGCATCCGCAATACCGTCTCGATCTCGGGCGTCCATGACCTTCGCCCGATGCTGAAGACCGCGATGAATGCCGAGCTGCGGATCGACGCCGCCGAAGCGCAAACCGAAAGCCCCGCGCTGTTGCGGCCTTTGCCCGGTGCCCGGGTGACCTGCTGGGTCGGCAGCGCGGAGCGCCCGGAATTCGTCCGCCAGAACGCCCTGCTTGCCAACATCTGGACCGGGCTCGGCGCGCAGACCTGCACGGTCGAAGAACCCGGCCGCCACCATTTCAACGTCATCGACGGCCTGGCCGACCGGAATCATCCGATCGTCCGGACCCTGTTGGCCGATGCCGCGTAGCTTCCGGTTATCAGCCTATTTCGTGCCATAGGCACGGTCACCGGCATCGCCGAGACCGGGCACAATGTAGGCGTTTTCGTCTAGCCCCTGGTCGATCGCGGCGAGCCAGATCGGAACGTCCGGGTGAATGCCGCGCACGCGCTCGACGCCTTCCGGTGCGCCGATCAGGCACACCAGTCTGATGTCGTTGGCGCCGCGCTCTTTCAGCCGGTCGATCGCGGCGACGGCGGAGTTCGCCGTTGCCAGTACCGGTGAGATCACGATCACCAGCCGCTCATGCAGATCGCTCGGGGCCTTGAAGAAATATTCAACGGCAACGAAGGTTTCCGGTTCGCGGTAAAGACCGATATGCGCGATACGCGCGGTCGGTACCAGATCGAGCATGCCTTCCGCAAAGGTGACCCCGGCACGCAGTACCGGCGCGAACACCAGCTTCTTGCCCGCGATCTGCGGCGACTTCATGTGTGCGAGTGGCGTTTCGATTTCGACGTCGGCCAGCGGCAGGTCACGCGTGACCTCATAGCAAATCAGCATCCCGATCTCCTTGAGGAGTTCGCGAAACGACTTGGTCGAAATGTCTTTTCTCCGCAATAGCGTCAGCTTGTGCTGTACCAGCGGGTGACTAACGATCGTGACGCCGTCCATGTTGCTAATCCCAAATCTAGAAAACAGTGCCGTCGCTGATAATTTTCACCGGCGGCGAAGCGTCGGCGCGGCGTTCGCGCGCCAGCAATCGGCCTGCCGCCCAGGTGCCACCCTCGAGAATTTTTGCCAATGGCATCGAGGTGGCATCGAGCCCGAGCCGACGCCGCAAGCCATCGGCGACGCGGTCAAGCAGCGCTACCGTCAGCGCACGCCATTCCACGACCAGCGGTGACGCGACCTCGTGTTCCCTTTGCGCGGATTCCGGATCGCGAAACGCGAGCACGCCGATATCGACGAACAGTCCGCCATTGCGATACTCCGCAAGGCCGGTGAGGCCATCGATATCGGTCACGGTGATGCCGGCCGTTTGCAGCGGCTCGATCAGGGAGTAAGCCAGCCATTGCGAGAGCTTGTGCAGCGGCACAAGTCCGTTTGTCGCATCCGCTGTCGTCAATGCTGGATGCTTCCAGCAGTCGCCGAGCGGGATTCCGCCCAGCGTCAGCCGCGATGGCCAGATTGGGCCGAGCTGTTGCAGCAACTCCGCAAGAATGGTTGGCGCGGGAAGCTTTCCGCCGTAGGCGAGCTTCGCCAATCGATCGAACAGGACGCCGGGGCGCGGCGTGTCCTGGCTGCCGAACACATCCGGCTTCGAGGTCACCAGCCGGCCCAGCCGGCGCAATAGCTCCGCGCGACCGTCCATTCCGACCAGCGGATTGGTATCCGAGACCTGCATGCCACGCTCGAGATCGGCGACGGCCAGATGTGCAAGGATCTCGCCATCGGCGCGCAGCGGCTCCTGCGGATCGGCGGAGAAAGCGCCGCCCGCGAACATCGCAAGACTGGCGAGCCCCAATCCTTCCGAACGGCCGATGTCAGATCCGGTTTTCGGATCGTGGTAGCGCCATGCCGGCCCGGCGCCGGCATCGAGGAAGACGCTGACGATCGCCAGATCGAATTCGGCCCGGGCGCGGGCCGCCCGACCGGGCCATTTGGTCCGGCCGGCGATATCGGCCCAGCGATTGTCCCCATCGGTGACGAAGTGCCGCCAGCGCGAATGAAAGGGAACGTCGAAGGAGGGATAGGCCTTGCGCGTGGTCTCCAGCACCAAATCGACGGCGCTGTCCATGCGATCGAGGTGAACACGGAAATTCGGCAGCTTGTCGTCAAGGCCGATTGCGAGCATGCGATGCGCCCGCTCACGGACCGCGCCGGCGTTCAGCAATGACAATGCAGCCGACGTCTCCGGGTTTGCAGGGGACACTGCCGTCCTCAATATTTTTCGAGCGGGCGGCCGACCGGATTGTCCGGACTTTCCTGCGGCTCGGGCGTGTAGTAGCCGGCGGCCTTCTTTGCCGCGATTTCCACATGCGCGTCGGCCGGGATCATGTCGTCGGGGATGGGCACACGCTCGACGATTTCGATGCCCTGGCCGGTCAGCGCATCGTGCTTCATGTCGCTCATGGATACGAAGCGGTCAATCCGCTTCAGGCCGAGCCAATGCACCACATCCGGCATCAATTGCTGGAACCGGGCGTCCTGCACGCCGGCGACGCATTCGGTGCGCTCGAAATACTGCGCCGCGGCATCGCCGCCTTCCTGACGCTTGCGCGCGTTATAGACCAGAAATTTTGTCACCTCGCCGAGCGCGCGGCCTTCCTTGCGATTGTAGATGATGATGCCGAGACCGCCGGTCTGGCCAGCGCGCGCGCATTCCTCGATGCCGTGAATGAGGTACGGGCGACAGGTGCAGATATCCGAACCGAACACGTCAGAGCCGTTGCACTCGTCATGCACGCGGCAGGTGATCCTGGTGCGGTGGTCGGGCAGCTTGCTGACGTCACCAAACAGATAGGCCGTGGTGCCGCCGATCGGCGGCAGAAAAACCTGCAGATCGGGTCGTGTCACCAGCTCGGGAAACATGCCGGCGGTCTGCTCGAACAATTGCCGCCGCAGATTGTTTTCGGTGGTCGCGAAGCGTTCCGCCAGGCCCGGCAGATACCAGACCGGGTCGATCGCGATCTTGACCACGGAGACGCTGCCATTCTTGTGCACGAACTCGCCGTCGTGCTTGAGCCGTCCGGCTTTGATCGCGTCCTGCAACTCGGGCAGATCGAGACGCGCGCGCGTGATGGCAATGCTGGGGCGGATATCGATGCCCTCGGCGATTTCGGTTGCAAAATTTTCGGCGGCGAGATGCCCCCACGGATCCAGCGAAACGATTTTCTGCGGATCCGACCATTGCGGAAACGGCCCGATGATCTCGGCGGGGTGGGTGTTGGTAAGATCCGGACGCCGGATCGGGTCGAGCGCACCGGAGGAAACGGCCAGTGCCCGATAGACTGAATAGGAGCCGCCATGGGTGCCGATGACGTTGCGGTCCTGCGGGCGCGACACGGTGCCGATGATTGGTCCGCGTTCACGCGCGCCGGCAGCACCCCAGGCGATGGGGAAGTTGAGTTTGGCACCCGGCGCCGGGTGCGAGGTGATGCGAATATGGTCAACCCGATTGGAACGAGTCATCGCTACGAACCCTGAAACGGCGACGGCCCGCCTAGATTAAGACGGGCCCGGTCACGCCAACGTTAAAATCAGCAGCGGTTGCAGCTGAGATAGCAATATAATCAAGTTTCGGCCGAATACAACGGCGGTCAGAACGCGCCACGGAGGCCTTTCCGGCCTGTTAACCTTTTGGGTGCGGTGCCGCGATGCCTGTTTTTATGCCCCGGCAGCATTGCAGGGCAGATATCGCCATCGGTCGATGCCTCCCGGCTTTACGATATCGTGTTTCGCAGCGAAGGTGCTCTTCGTTCGCGGACAACGCCAGGAGACCACCATGCCGTCAGTCGATCTCAATTCCGATCTCGGCGAAGGTTTTGGGACTTATCGCTGTGGTGATGACGAGGCCATGCTCTCCATTGTCACCTCGGCCAACGTGGCCTGCGGGCTTCATGCCGGCGATCCCGAAGTGATGGCGCGGACGTTTGCCATTGCGCGTCAGCGCGGCGTCGCGGTCGGCGCCCATCCCGGGTTTCCGGATCTGTGGGGTTTTGGACGCCGCCGTCTGCCGTTCTCGAACGGCGAGATCGAGCGGCTCGTCGCCTATCAGATCGGGGCGGCCATGGCGCTTGCGGCTTACGCCGGTCATCGCATCACCTATGTGAAGACCCACGGCGCGCTCGGCAACATCGCCTGCGAGGAACGCGACGTCGCGGACGCGGTGGCGCGGGCGGTTCGGGCGGTCGACCCCAATCTGGCATTGCTGGCCATCGCCGTCACGGAGCTGGTCGCGGCCGGTGAAGCCGCGGGTCTTGAAATCCATCAGGAGATCTATGCCGACCGCGGTTACACCGAAACCGGGCAATTGATCCCGCGCGGCCAGCCCGGCGCAATGATCGAAGGCGCGGAAGAAGCTGCCGCGCGCGTGCTCGCGATGGTGCAGACCGGAGCGGTGATCACCGCAAGCGGCAAGCATTTGCCGACGCCGATCCGTTCGATCTGCGTTCATGGCGATTCCGATCATGCGGTTGCGACCGCCAGCCTCGTGCGCGAGCGATTGGAAAAGGCCGGTGTTACGCTGAAGCCGTTCAAGCCGATGGCCGCATGAGACTGCCGATCGATCCGCGCTTTCTCGACGCGGGGGAAGCCGCCCTCGTCGTCGAATTCGGTGACACCGTTGATCCCGTGATCAACGACAGGGTGCTCGCCCTCGACGCGGCCTTGCGTGCCGATCCTCCGGCAGGAACGCGTGAATTCGTGCCGACCTATCGCTCGCTGATGCTTCACTATGATCCGCTTGGGATCGACAGGGAAACGCTGGTTGCCATTGTGCGCCGTCTCATGACGGGTCTTGCCGAATGGCGGGGCGAGGGCACCATTTGGACGTTGCCTTGTTGCTACGATCCCGCGCTGGCCGAGGATCTCGACGAGGCTGCCCAGATTCTCGGCCTCACGCGGGATGACGCTGTCGCCTTGCATACGAAGGCGACGTATCGCGTCTATATGTGTGGTTTCACGCCTGGCCAAATCTATCTCGGCGGCGTACCCGAGCAGCTAAAGATCTCGCGCCGCGTGACACCAAGACCGCCGCATCCGGCCGGTGCGGTGTCGATCGGAGGTGGTCTTGGCACCGTTGTGCCGTTCGTGATGCCGACCGGATGGTATGTCATCGGCCAAACGCCGGAGCGTCTCTATGCCGCGGAACGCCAAGATGCCTTTCTGATCCGGGCCGGCGATCTCGTGCGGTTCGAACCGATCGATCTTTCGACATTTCGCGATCTGGCGCAACGCGCCGGGGGCGGCGAAATTGTTGCCCGCAAGCTTGCCGCATGAGGGCTGACGCTTCGGAGGCGATCCTTCGCATCCTGTCGGGCGGGCCGGGTGCGACGCTGCAGGACGCCGGCCGGCACGGCTACCTGCGCTTTGGTGTCACCGCTGCAGGGCCGATGGATCCGCTGGCGCATGCCACGGCGAACCTTGCGGTCGGCAATTCTGCGGGCGCAACGGCGATCGAAGTATCCGTCGGTGGGTTAGAAGTGACCGCCGAATCCGGAGCGCTCCGTGTCGCCGTCGCCGGCGGCGAATTCTCGCTCAACCTCGACGGCAGGCCGCTGCCGTCGGCGGTGCTACTCAAACTGGAGGCTGGCGCCGTGCTGAAAATTCGCGCGGGCGGTCGCGGCTCATGGTGCTATCTGGCGGTGGCGGGCCGCTTCGCCGTGCCAAAGGTGCTGGGCTCTCACGCCACCCACACGCGCACCGGCTTCGGCGGCCTGAACGGTCGCGCGCTTGCGGTGGGCGATCGTCTCGGCATCGAGCGGTCCGGTTCGTCGCAGCCATCGATCAGCGCCATCGTAGCGCCGTGGCTCGACCGTCCCCTCGACACCATTCGCGTGGTCCTCGGCCCCCAACACGACTTTTTCGCCGACGACCAGATATCCGCCTTTCTCGCCGGGCCCTGGACCGTCTCCGCCAAGGTCGATCGGATGGCGTATTACCTGGACGGACCCCAACTGACGCACGCGCGTGGCTACAACATCGTGTCCGACGGGATCGCTATGGGGGCGATCCAGGTGCCGGGAGACGGCCGTCCGATCATTCTGATGGCCGATCGTCAATCCACCGGCGGTTATCCGAAGATTGCCACCATCATCGGTCCCGATCTTGGCAGGCTGGCGCAGGCGCGACCGGGAGCGGTGTTCAGATTCGCGGCTGTCACGATCGGGCAGGCGGTCGAAGCGCGACGCAGCGAGGCCGCGTTGCTGGCGCGCGGCATTGTCGTCGAACCGCTGACGCGCACCCATCTCAGTTCAGAGTTTCTGCTCGGCCTCAATCTGATCGACGGAGTCTTTGGGGTTGAGGGCTGATAAGCTTTCACAGTGTTTTGAGGAGATCACATGCCTTTCGATTTGATCCTGCGCGGCGGCCGGGTGATTGACCCATCGCAAAAACTCGACGCGGTGACGGATGTCGCCTTCGCCGGCGGCAAGGTGGCGATGGTAGGAAGCGAGCTCAGGGCCGATCCCGGCACCGATGTGCGCGACGTGTCGGGTTACATCGTCACGCCGGGTCTGATCGATCTGCACACCCATGTTTATTGGGGCGGCACTTCGCTCGGCATCGACGCCGAAGAATTCTGCCGTACGTCGGGCGTCACCACGGCGGTCGATACCGGCAGCGCCGGCCCGGGGAATTTCGCAGGTTTCCGCAAGCATGTGATCGAGCCGAGCCAGGTCCGCATTCTCGCTTATCTGCACGTTTCGCACGCCGGCATTTTTGGCTTCTCGCATCGGGTTATGGTCGGCGAGAGCGAAGAGCTCCGGCTGATGAATCCGATCGACGCCGCCACGGTGGCGGATCAAAACCGTGATCTCATTGTCGGAATCAAGGTGCGGGTCGGTCTCCACGCCTCCGGTACCTCGGGGATCGTGCCGCTCGACATCGCGCTTGAGGTCGCCGAACAGGTCGGCATGCCGCTGATGGCGCATATCGACCATCCGCCGCCGAGCTACGAGGAGGTGCTCGCGCGGCTGCGTCCGGGCGACGTTCTCACCCATGCATTCCGGCCGTTTCCCAATACGCCGGCCACGGCCCAGGGCACGGTCAAAAGGGCGGTGCTGGAGGCGCGCGAACGCGGCGTGTTGTTCGACATCGGCCACGGCAAGGGCTCCTTCGCCTTCAAGACCGCGCGGGCGATGCTTGCCAACGGTTTCTATCCCGACACGATCTCATCGGATGTCCATCTGCTGTGCATCGACGGCCCAGCTTTCGATCAGGTGACGACCATGTCCAAGTTCCTGTGCATGGGAATGCCGCTCCCGGACGTGGTTGCCGCTTCAACCGTCAATGCCGCGATGGCGCTGCGGCGTCCCGAACTCGGCAGCCTCAAGCCGGGCAGCGCCGGAGACGCCACCTTGATCTCGATCGCGCAAGGCCAGTTTGACTATGTCGACGTCATCGGCGAGCATCTGATCGGCGACCGCAAGATCGTGTCCGAAGGTGTCGTCATTGGCGGTCGCTGGTGGCACCCGAAACCGTCGGAGAAGTTCAGGGAGCTCGCGGGCCAGAGCTAGCCATAAATGGACATAATCGCTCAAAAATATGATCGCTTGAAAAGGCATTCTGCTTCATGCTGGGCGAGGGCCCGGCGACGGAATGAGCAGGACGCACTGGCACATCACTTGCAAGAAAACAGGGACAGATCACAATCGGTTTGACCGGCCCCTTTCACCTCACTTCTTCACCTCCTTTGCGCCGAACCCTCGGCCATTGAAACGGGCGGAACCACAACAACGCCAGACTGGGAGAGCATGATGGATCGCAGGACTGTGTTGAAGGGATTGGCCGGGGTGGGCAGCCTGGCGGCGACGGGCGGCCTTTCGATGCCGGCTCTATCCCAGGGCGCTGCGGCGCGTACCTTGCGCTTCGTGCCGCAGGCCAACCTTGCCAATTTCGATCCGATCTGGGGGACCCAGTATGTGGTGCGCAATGCCGCTGCGATGGTGTGGGACACGCTCTACGGCGTCGACGCCAAACTGCAGCCGCAACGTCAGATGGTCGAGTCCGAGCAGGTGTCCGATGATGGGCTGGTCTGGACCTTCAAGCTTCGGCCGGGGCTGAAGTTCCACGACGGCGAGCCGGTGCTGAGCAAGGATGTCGTAGCGAGCCTGACGCGCTGGTCGGCGCGCGATCCCATGGGGCTGATGCTCAAGGCAATCCAGAACGAGTTAACGGCCGTCGACGACAGGACCTTCAAATGGTCGCTGAAGCAGCCCTATCCCAAGATGCTGCTGGCGCTGGGCAAGAACAACTCGCCTTGCTCTTTCATCATGCCGGAGCGCTTGGCGCAGACCGATCCGTTCAAGCAGATCGGCGACTATGTCGGCTCCGGGCCAATGAAATTCGTCAAGGGCGAGTGGGTGCCCGGCGCCAAGGCAGTGTTCGAGAAGTTCGACGGCTACGTGCCGCGGCAGGAGAAGGCGTCTTGGCTTGCCGGCGGCAAGCAGATGCTGGTCGACCGCGTCGAATGGGTGGTGATTCCGGATCCCGCGACCGCGGCGGCCGCGCTGCAGAATGGCGAGGTCGATTGGTGGGAGAATCCGATCTCCGATCTGGTGCCGACGCTCAAGAAGAACCGCAACATCGGCGTCGACATCGCTGATCCCCTTGGCAATATCGGTTCGTTCCGGATGAACCATTTGCATCCGCCATTCAACAATGTGAAGGCGCGGCGGGCCGTGCTGATGGCACTCAGCCAGGAAGACTACATGCGTGCGGTGGTCGGCGACGACACCGCGCTATGGAAGACGTTGCCGGGCTTCTTCACGCCGGATACGCCGCTTTACACCGAGGAGGGCGGAGAGATCCTGAAGGGCAAGCGCGATTTCGATGCGGCCAAGAAGCTTCTGGCCGAGAGCGGCTATGCCGGCCAGCCAGTGACATGCGTCGTGGCGCAGGATCAACCGGTCACCAAGGCACAAGGCGATGTCACGGCAGATCTGTTGAAGCGCCTCGGCATGAATGTCGACTTCGTCGCCACCGATTGGGGTACGGTCGGCTCCCGCCGCGCCCAGAAGACCCCTCCGGGCCAGGGCGGTTGGCAGATGTTTCACTCCTGGCACGCCGGAGCGGACTGCATCAATCCCTCCGCCTACACTGCCATCCGCGCCAATGGCGAAAAGGCCTGGTTCGGCTGGCCGACGAGCCCGAACGTGGAAAAGGAAGTCACGAACTGGTTCGATGCCAAGAGTCTCGACGACGAGAAGGCTGCGGTCGGTCGTCTCAATCGCGCAGCGCTCGAGGACGTCGTGTATGCGCCGACCGGCTTCTTCCTGACCTATACGGCCTGGCGCAAGAACGTCTCCGGTATCGCCAAGGGGCCGCTGCCGTTCTTCTGGGGCGTGTCGAAGACCGCATGACGGCGCGGTAATCCGACATGCTCTCGTATATCCTGCGGCGCATTCTCTCGACCTTGCCCGTGATGGGGATCGTCGCGCTGTTCGTCTTCAGCCTGCTTTATATCGCGCCGGGCGATCCCGCCGCGGTGATTGCAGGCGACCAGGCGAGCCCCGCCGACGTTGAGCGGATACGCCAAAGCCTCGGCCTCGACCGGCCGTTCCTTGTCCAGTTCAGCAGCTGGCTATGGGACATCTTGCACGGGAATCTCGGCACCTCGATCTTCACCAATTTGCCGGTCTCCAAGATGATCGCGCAGCGTATCGAGCCGACACTCTCGCTGATGGCGATTACGCTTGTGCTGACCATCCTTGTCGCGGTGCCGCTCGGCGTGATGGCGGCATGGAAGGCGGGAAGCTGGATCGATCGCACCATCATGGCCTTTGCCGTGTTCGCCTTCTCGCTTCCCGTCTTTGTCGTCGGCTATGTCCTCGCCTACGTGTTCGCGCTGCAGTTCGAATGGCTTCCGGTGCAGGGCTATACGCCGCTGTCCAATGGCGTCTGGCCATGGTTCCAGAACCTGATCCTGCCGTCGCTCGCGCTTGGCAGCGTCTACATCGCGCTGATCGCGCGCATTACCCGGGCGTCGATGCTCGAGGTGCTGCAGCAGGACTATGTCCGCACCGCCCGCGCCAAGGGCCTGGACCAGCGCAGCATCCTGTTCATTCACGCGCTGAAGAACGCGGCGGTTCCGATCGTGACGGTGATCGGTATCGGCATCGCGCTTCTGATCGGCGGCGCGGTGGTGACCGAAAGCGTGTTCGCCATTCCGGGCCTCGGCCGGCTCACGATCGACGCTATCCTGCGCCGCGACTATCCCGTCATTCAGGGCATCGTGCTGCTGTTCAGTTTCCTCTATGTGCTGGTCAATCTGATGGTCGACGTCACCTACACCCTGGTTGACCCGAGGATCCGCTATTGACCGTCCTGGAAACCAGCACGGTACGGATACCGCCGGGCCTTGTGGTCGCGCCGCAATTGCCGGACCTGCTGGCGCCGGTCAAAATTCGGCGCGGCGTGCTCGGCTTCCTGCGCAACCATCCGACGGTGGCGATCGGCAGTGCTTTGCTGCTCTGTCTCGTCCTGGTCGGAGTGCTGGCGCCCTGGCTTGGGACC
The DNA here is from genome assembly GCF_018130085.1 of Bradyrhizobium sp. AUGA SZCCT0169. Lineage (NCBI taxonomy): Bacteria > Pseudomonadati > Pseudomonadota > Alphaproteobacteria > Hyphomicrobiales > Nitrobacteraceae > Bradyrhizobium > Bradyrhizobium sp. AUGA SZCCT0169. The sequence goes on from NZ_JAFCMC010000033.1 coordinate 41,624, forward strand.
GTCGATCCGACCGCGATCGCGCCCGCCAAGCGTACGCGCATGCCTTCCGCGGACTACTGGTTCGGGACTGACTTGCTCGGCCGCGACATCTATTCACGCGTGATCTACGGGGCGCGGGTCTCGCTTACGGTCGGTCTTTCGGTGGCGGTGCTGGCCTCGCTGGCCGGTCTCGCCATCGGCCTTGTCTCCGGGTTCGTACGATGGGCCGACGGCATCATCATGCGGTTCATGGACGGGCTGATGTCGATCCCGCCGATCCTGCTTGCGGTTGCGCTGATGGCGCTGACGCGCGCCAGCGTCGGCAACGTGATTTTGGCGATCACGGTAGCGGAAATCCCCCGCGTCTCGCGCCTGGTGCGCAGCGTCGTGCTGTCGCTGCGCGAGCAGCCCTATGTGGACGCCGCGATAGCTTCCGGCACACGAACGCCGATGATCATCCTGCGCCACATCCTGCCCAACACGCTGGCGCCGATGTTGGTCCAGGCGACTTATATCTGCGCCAGCGCCATGATCGTGGAATCCATTCTCTCCTTCATCGGCGCCGGCACACCACCCACCATTCCGTCCTGGGGCAACATCATGGCCGAGGGCAGGGCGCTGTGGCAGGTCAAACCCTACATCGTATTCTTTCCCGCTGCGTTCCTGTCCGTCACCGTGCTTGCCGTCAACCTGCTTGGCGACGGGCTGCGTGACGCGCTCGATCCGCGAATGGCCAAGAGCCTGTAGAGAGCCTGTAATGGCATTGCTCGAAGTCGAAAATCTGCAGACCCATTTCCGGACCCCCGAGGGCATCAACCGCGCCGTCGACGGTGTTTCCTTCCATGTCAATGAAGGCGAGACGCTGGCCATCGTCGGCGAATCCGGTTGCGGCAAGTCGGTCACCTCGATGTCGTTGATGCGTTTGATCCCCGAACCTCCGGGCAAGATCGCAGGCTCGATCCGCTTCCAGGGCAAGAATTTGCTGCAACTCTCCGAGCGCGAAATGCGCGACATCCGTGGCAACGACATTTCGATGATCTTCCAGGAGCCGATGACGAGCCTCAATCCGGTGCTGACCGTCGGCCGCCAGATCGGCGAGACGCTGCGCATGCATCAGGGGCTCGACAAGCAGGCCGCCGAGGCCCGCGCCGTCGAGATGCTGAATCTGGTCGGCATCCCGGAGTCGGTGCGGCGCGTGCGCGAATATCCGCATCAGCTTTCCGGCGGAATGCGCCAGCGCGTGATGATCGCGATGGCGCTGGCCTGCAACCCAAAACTTCTGATTGCCGACGAGCCGACCACGGCGCTCGACGTCACGATCCAGGCGCAGATCCTGCAGTTGATGCTGGACCTCAAGCGTCGGGTCGGTGCGGCGATCATTCTGGTCACCCATGATCTCGGCGTGGTCGCCGAAATCGCCGAGCGCGTCATGGTGATGTATGCCGGCCGCAAGGTCGAGGAGGCGCCGGTGGCCGAGCTGTTCCGCTCGCCGCGTCATCCCTATACGCAGGGTCTGCTCGGCGCGGTGCCGAAGCTCGGCTCTTCGTTGACAGGGGCCGCGCGGCGTCTCGCCGAAATCCCGGGCCAGGTGCCCAGCCTCAAAGGACGGATCGAGGGCTGTGTGTTCGCGGGGCGGTGCGCGCTGGCGACCGATCTCTGCCGGCAGGTCGCGCCAGGTCTTGAAGAGAAGGGCCCCCGCCATATCGCTGCCTGCCACTATGCCGCCAAGGAGGCGGCTGCAGCATGAACGCGCCACTGCTCCAAGTCCCTCTGCAAGTCCCGTTGCTGCAGGTCAACGATCTCAAGAAGCATTTTCCGGTCCGCGGTGGCTTGTTCAGCCGCAAATCCAAGTGGGTCTATGCGGTGGACGGCGTGTCCTTTGAGGTCGCGCGCGGCGAGACGCTGTCGCTGGTCGGCGAGTCCGGTTGCGGCAAGTCGACGGTCGGTCGCGCGATTCTGCGCCTGTTCGACATCACGGCAGGCCAGGTGGTGCTCGACGGCCAGCGCATCGACGATGCTTCACCCGCAGCCCTGCGCAGCATGCGCCGCCGTGTGCAGGTGGTGTTCCAGGATCCGTTCTCCAGCCTCAATCCGCGCATGCGCGTGCGCGACATCCTGGCTGAGCCGATCCGCAATTTTGGTCTCGCCAAATCCTCCGCCGAACTCGACGCCAAGGTTGCAGCGCTGATGGACACCGTGCGCCTGCCGCGTGACGCGCTGGGCCGCCGGCCGCACGAATTCTCGGGCGGCCAGCGCCAGCGCATCGGTATCGCCCGGGCATTGGCGGCGGAGCCCGAACTGATCGTCTGCGACGAAGCGGTCTCGGCGCTCGACGTCTCGGTCAAGGCGCAGATCGTCAACCTGCTGCAGGATCTGCAGCGCGAGTTCGGCCTCGCGTTGCTCTTCATCAGCCACGATCTGGCGATCGTCGAGCACATGACGCACCGTGTCGCCGTGATGTATCTCGGCAAGATCGTCGAGATGGCGCCCAGGCAGCAGATCTTCACCGCGCCCAGGCATCCCTATACCAGAGCGTTGCTGTCGGCGGTGCCGGTGCCGGAGCCCGGGGCGATCCGCAACCCGATCATCCTGAAGGGCGACGTGCCGAGCCCGATCAATCCGCCGAGCGGTTGTCGATTCCACACCAGGTGCCCCTACGTGTTCGATCGCTGCCGGACCGAGGAGCCGAAACTTCGCGCGGTTGCCGACGACCAGTGGGCCGCGTGTCATCTCGACGCGCTGCCGGTCTGATCGCTTCGAAGGGCTTCATGAATCATCTGCCAAATTTGAAGCGATTGGGTTTTTTCACGCGGCTGCTCGACGACGTGGGTCCGGCGGAACGATATCGCCTCGCGGCAGCGCAGATCGTCCACGCGGAAACAGCAGGTCTTGATTCCGCGTGGATCGCGCAGCACCATTTTCATGAAAGCGAGGGCGGGCTTCCGGCGCCCTTCGCTTTTCTCGGCTTCGTCGCGGCACAGACATCCCGCATTCGTCTCGGTACCGGCATCGTTACCCTGCCGCTGGAAAATCCCGTAAGAGTGGCGGAGGACGCCGCGGTCCTCGACCTGTTATCAAACGGCCGTTTTGAGCTTGGTGTCGGCACCGGCGGAAACCCGTCAGCCTTTGCCGCCTTTGGGCTGGACAGTGGACAACGTGCGGAGATTTTTGCTGACAATCTCGACATCGTCCGCAACGCCTTGGCCGGCGGGCCGCTGGCCGGCGGCGATAGGCTCTATCCACCGGGGCCGCAATTGTGCGACCGGATCTGGCAGGCGACCTTTTCCGTCAGCGGCGGGACGAGGGCCGGCAAAGCGGGCGACGGTTTGCTGTTGTCGCGAACACAGCCACGATCAAGGGAAGCGCCACATGCATCGCTTGCCGAGATTCAGCATCCGATCATCGACGCCTATCTCGCCGCACTGCCGCCGGGGCGAGAGCCCCGGATCATGGCGTCACGCAGTGTCTTTGCCGCCGACGATCGCAAGGAGGCGCTGCGGCTGGCCGACATCGGATTGCGGCGTGCGCGCGCGAGCTTCATCGCCGGCGGCCATGCCCCGCCGGGGGAAGCGTTGAGCGACATGATCACCGCATTCGATACCCATGTCGGGACGACTGACGATGTCATCGCCTCGCTGCGCGCCGACAGCATTTTGGAGCGGGTGACCGATCTTGTGTTTCAGGCGCATTCGGTCGACCCGCCGCACCCGTTCATTCTGCGGTCGATCGAGTTGGTCGCCGGAAAGGTTGCGCCGGCGCTGGGCTGGACGAAAGGGACCATACCGAGCCCGGATACAGAATCGCGAAAACGACCCCATGCAAAGAAAGATTGTCCGGGGTTTGAGGTGTTATAATGCCATTCGAGATGCGGAAATCAGCCAGGTAGCGCGCGTCCGTCAGGCATCAACTGCCACCTTCAAGGCCTCGGCACGGATCTCTTCCACCAGCCGTTCCTTCAGCTGGACGAATTCGGGCGCGGTCTTGATCTTGTAGGATCGCGGGTGGGGCAGATCGACCGCGATCTCGGCCTTGATGCGGCCGGGGCGGGCGCTCATGACGATGACGCGGCTGCCGAGGAAGATGGCCTCCTCGATATCGTGGGTGACGAACAACACGGTTTTCTGGTCGCGCTCCCAGATGCCGAGCAGCATTTCCTGCATCAGCACGCGGGTCTGATTATCGAGTGCGCCGAACGGCTCGTCGAGCAGCAGGATCTTGGGATCGTTGGCAAGCGCACGCGCGATCGCCGTACGCTGCTGCATGCCGCCGGAGAGTTGCTTCGGCCAGTGATTCTCAAAGCCGGACAAACCAACCCGTTGAATAAATCCATCGGCGATCTTGTCGCGTTCGGCCTCGGAAATTCCGCGCTCGCGCAGCCCGAACGCGATGTTTTCGCGCACCGTCAGCCACGGGAACAGCGTGTAGGACTGAAACACCATGCCGCGATCTGCGCCGGGGCCCGTGACCTCCTGCCCGTCGAGAATGACGCGACCGCTGGTCGGCCGGTCGAGCCCGGCGATGATGCGCAGCAGCGTGGATTTTCCGCAGCCCGAGGGCCCAAGGATGGTGACAAAGTCGTTGTTGCCGACGTCGAGATGGGTCGGCTCCAGCGCCCGTGTCGGCGCATTGCCCTGGCGTGCAGGGAAGGTCCGTGAGACCTGATCGATCTTCAGCGTGGTCACGCTAGTCTCCATGGAAACAGCCAGGCGTTGAACGCCTTGAACAGGAAGTCGGAGACGAGGCCGATCAGCCCGATGACGATGATGCCGAAGATGATCTGCCCGGTGTTGAGCAGCGCCTGGCTGTCGGTGATCATGTGGCCGATGCCGGACGATGAGCCGATCAGTTCGGCGACGATGACGTAGGTCCACGCCCAACCCAGGACGAGCCGAAGGATTTCCGCGATCTCGGGGGCAGACGAAGGCAGCAGGACGCGGCGGATGATGCCACTGTCGCCGGCGCCAAGCGTGTAGGCGGCTTCAACGAGATCGCGCCTCGTGTTGCCGACGTTCACGGCGATCATCAGGATGATCTGGAATATCGAGCCGATGAAAATCACCAGCAGCTTTTGCAGTTCGCCGATGCCGGCCCAGAGGATCAACAGCGGGATGAAGGCCGAGGCGGGCAGGTAACGCGCGAACGAGACGAACGGCTCGAGAAAAGCCTCGATCGGTTTGTAAGCGCCCATCAGAACGCCGAGCGGCACCGCGATGATGGCCGCCAGCACGAAGCCGCCGATCACCCGCCATATCGTCATGCCGATATCGTACAGGAAGCCATGCTTGACCAGCAGTTCCCAGCCTTCCTGCAGCATGGTCAGCGGGTTGGCGAGAAACGTTTTCGACACGTAGCCGCCAAACGTGGCCCATGCCCACAGGGCAACGAACAGCACGAAGAACGCGAAGCCGTAGGCCACGCGCTGCTTCGACGTCACGGGATCGAGGGGTCTTATCAAAGGCTAATCCTCAAGGCGGAGCGCAGAGCGCGAAATGTCCCGCTTCAAATTCGTGAAGCGGGACCGTCGCGGCGTCGCCTGGTCTACTTGATGAAGCTCGCGTCGAACAGGTCTTCGGTCTTCGGGATCGATTTGATGATGCCGATCTCGAGCAGCAGCTCGCCAGCTTCCTTGGTGAAAGCCTGGAACTCGCCCGCGAAGAATTTCTGGTTCGCGGCCTTGTCCTGCCAGCGCAGATACTTTGCCGAATTGCCGAACTGCTCGCCGGACTGCTTCACGTCGGATCCCATGATCTCGTAAGATTTGGCCTTATCCTTTTCGATCAGGGCCACCGCCTCGAAATAACTGTCGGCCAGCGCTTGCGCGGCCTTCGGATTCTCGGTCAGGAATTTCGGCGTGCAGCCGAACGTGTCCATGATCATCGGATAGTCGAGCGTGGTGGCGATGATCTTGCCCTTGTCCGGCGCGGCACGCACCGTCGAGAGGTAAGGCTCATAGGTCATCGCCGCATCGTTCTGGCCGGCCACGAAGGCCTGCGCGGCCGCGGCGGGCTCCAGGTTCACCACGGTCACGTCCTTGACCGTGAGACCGTTCTTCTTGAGCATCCAGGCCAGGGTGAAATAGGGGGCGGTGCCGGGGGCGGACGCGGCGACCGTCTTGCCCTTCAGATCCTTGATCGCGGCGACGTCGTTTCGTGTTGCCATGCCGTCGGCGCCGTAGCTCTTGTCGAGCTGGAAGATCTGCTTGGTCGCGACGCCATTGGCATTCCAGGAAATCCAGGTCTCCACCGTGGTTGCCGCGCACTGAATGTCACCTGACGCGATGGCCAGATGGCGATCTTTTTGCGGGATCTTCTTGATCGTCACATCGAGGCCGTTCTTCTTGAAGATGCCGGCTTGGTTTGCGAGCGTGAGCGGTGCAAAGCCGGTCCAGCCGGAGATACCGATGCCGACCTTTACGTCCTGTGCGACGGCTGGTGCGGACACCAGGAGTGCCGCGGTTGCGGCGAATACTCTAAAACTAAGCATGGCTGTATCCCTTTTCTGGTTCATGGATTGCGTCTTGCTCACCTGTTCACGTCTCGGCAGCGTTGCTGCTTTTGTAATTCCTGCTTTGTAACTTGCGTTGCATAAATTGTGCCGGACCTTCTGCGCATTGATATCCCTCTCAGCCGCCCTTGAAGCGGGCAACCAGTTTGTGGGACTCGCCCGGATAAACGAGCCTCACGGCCGTCAGTGTCCGTGCACTGCGCCAGGTGTGGCGGTCGATCACGAGGCAGGGCGCACCGATCGCAATGTCCAGTGCGGCTGCGGCCTTGTCGTCGGCCACGATAGCGCTGATCGAATGCTCTGCTTCCGTCCATGGGACATGGTGAAGCAACCACGTGCCGGGCGGTTCGACCGCAAAATCGGCCGTGGCGGCTTCGGGCACCGCGTCGAGATCGATCAGCCTGTCCTCGATCGCGAACGGCACGCCATCGGCGCTGTGACGACAGGCAATGGCGATCACTTTCCCGGTTTTCCGCACACCAAGACGCGCGCGGTCGGCGGCATTTGCAGTGCGGCGCGAGCACTGGATCAGCTGATAGCCATAGCTGCGGCCGAGCGCGGTGATCTCCGCGCGGATGTCGGGAATTGTCAGGACTGCTGACAGAAATTTGGGACGGCGCACAAAGGTGCCGGCCCGCCGCCGCCGCTCGATGAGATCGGCTTGCGCCAGTTCCGACAGCGCCTTGCTCACGGTCATTCGCGCGCAGCCATAGTGCGCCATGAGTTCGTGTTCGAACGGGATGCGGTGACCCGGCGGCCATTCACCGGTCAGGATGCGACGTTCGATGTCGAGGCGTATCTGCTTGTACAGCGTCGGCTTGTCGGCTGTCTGGTGTTTGTCGCGGTCGATCGAGAGGCTCATGCGACGAGCCTTCGCACGGCAGCGTTGAATGTCTCGCGCGCCTTCTGGCGGAGCCGGTGCCGCCCGCCTTCAACGACCTTGCTGCCGCCTGCCCAGACGCAGTCGATAGCCCCCGCATTGGCCGCAAAAATCCAACCGTCGATGACCGCATCCCGATGGCGCCCGGCGAGCGACGGATGCGCGGTGTCGAGCGTGACGATATCGGCGCGTGCGCCTGCCTGGATTCCTGTGGTCGGCTGCGCGAGTGCCTGGGTGCCGCCGGCCAGCGCGGCGTCGAACAACGCCCGTCCGGTCGAAATACCGGGACCGCCGGACAACACATTGCGCTCGCGGTGTTTGAGCCGCTGGCCGTATTCGAGCTGGCGCAGTTCATCGGCGGCGCCGATGAGGACATTGGAATCAGTGCCCACGCCGAACCGGCCGCCTGCGTCGAGGAATTCGCGCGCCGGAAAAGTACCGTCGCCAAGGCTTGCTTCGGTAACCGGGCAGAGGCCCGCGACGGCGCCGCTTTTGGCAAGCGCGGCGATCTCGGTCGCGGTGGTGTGCGTCGCATGGATCAGGCACCAGCGCCGATCGACGGGCGCTTGTTCGAGCAGCCACTCGACCGGCCGCCGGCCCGACCATGCGAGGCACTCCTCGACTTCCCTGGTCTGTTCGGCGGCATGGATATGGATCGGCCCGCCTTCGGCCAACGGCACGATGGCCGCCAGTTCGTCCGGCGTCACGGCGCGCAGGCTGTGCGGAGCGATACCGACATTGGCCCCGGGCAATTCGCGGACGGCCCGTCTTGTGGCGTCAATCAGTTTGGCAAACTGGTCGACCGAACAGATGAAGCGGCGCTGGCCGGCATGGGGCGCGGCGCCACCAAAGGAGCCGTGCGCGTAGAAACTCGGCAGCAGCGTTAGCCCGATGCCGGTGGCCTCGGCGGCTTGCGCAATTCGCGTCGCCATCTCGGCCGGATTGGCATAGGGCGTGCCGTCGTGGTCGTGATGGAGATAGTGGAACTCCCCGACGCGTGTGAAACCTTGCTCGAGCATCTCGACATAGAGCAACGTTGCGACTGCTTCGGTGTCTTCGGGCGTCATATCAAGCGCGAAGCGATACATCGTCTCGCGCCATGTCCAGAAAGTATCGGCGGTATTACCGCGTGTTTCGGCAAGACCCGCCATGCCACGCTGGAACGCGTGACTGTGCAGGCTCGCTATTCCCGGGATGGCCAGCTGGTGTCGTTCATCTTCGGCTTCCGGCGCCGCGCCGACGGTAATCCTGGTGATGATCCCATCGGCCACAACCACCTGCACGTCATCGGCCCACCCGGACGGGAGCAGCGCTGACGCGAAATGCAGAGTGGACATGTTTTCCAAACCGGCTGGACAGAACACCGGCACGATAATATGTATAGACATATCGTCCCGTCAAGCTTCTGCCTTTGAGGGAATGCTGCATGGCCGAGCGCTTTGATCGAATTTGGCATAATGCCCGACTCGCCACCATCAGGGAGGATCTGCCCGACCTCGGCGTGATCGAGCACGGCGTGATCGCCGCGCGGGATGGCCGCATCGTCTTCGCCGGCAGCCGTTCCGATTTTCCGTCTGATGCCGATGCGGCCGAGCGGATCGATTGCGCGGGGCGGTGGATTACGCCCGGACTGATCGATTGTCATACCCATCTGGTGTTCGGCGGAAACCGCGCGCACGAGTTCGAGCTGCGGCTGCAGGGCGCCAGCTATGAGGAGATCGCGCGGGCGGGCGGCGGCATCGTCTCGACGGTCGCCGCGACGCGGGCCTCCAGCGAAGCTGAACTCGTTGCCGGTGCGCTGCCGCGGCTCGATGCGCTGATCAGCGAGGGAGTGACGACGGTCGAGATCAAGTCCGGCTATGGGCTCAACACCGAGACCGAGATGCGACAGCTGTCCGCCGCGCGTGCGTTGGGCCGCGACCGCCGGGTCAGCGTCCGAACCAGCTTTCTTGGCGCGCATGCGTTGCCGCCGGAGGCCGATGGCGACAAGGATCGCTACATCGAGCTTGTTTGCCGCGAGATGCTGCCGGCCGTGGCGCAGGCCGGGCTTGCGGACGCTGTCGACGCCTTCATGGAAGGCATCGCTTTTTCGGGCAATCAAACGGCGCGGGTGTTCCGTGCGGCCAAGGCGCTTGGGTTGCCGGTCAAATTGCATGCGGATCAGCTGTCGAACCTCAGCGGAGCGGCCCTTGCTGCGGAATTCTCTGCCCTGTCCGCCGATCATCTGGAGCACACGGACGAAACCGGCGCCGCTGCCATGGCGCGGTCGGGCACGGTAGCCGTACTGCTGCCCGGTGCGTTCTATTTCATTCGCGAGACGACCAAGCCTCCGGTCGACCTTTTCCGTGCCCACGGCGTCAACATGGCGCTCGCGACCGATTGCAATCCTGGCAGTTCGCCGCTGACGTCGCTTCTACTGGCCATGAATATGGGCGCGACGCTGTTCCGGATGAATGTTGCCGAATGCCTGGCCGGTGTGACGCGGGAAGGGGCGCGCGCACTCGGCATTCTTAATGAGACCGGCACGCTCGTAACAGGCAAATGGTGCGATCTGGCGATCTGGGATATCGAGCGGCCCGCCGAACTCGTCTACCGGATCGGCTTCAACCCGTTGCATTCGAGGGTGTGGAGGGGACGATGAGCGACCGCGTGGCATCCATTGTTGTTTCGCCGGGAATGGTTGGCCTCGATGAACTGGCGCAGGTGCTTGCGGGCGCGGCCGTCGCGCTCGATCCATCCTTTCTGCCGCGCGTCGAGGCGGCTTCGGCCATCGTTGCGAAGGCCGCGGGCGCTGATGTTCCGGCGTACGGCATCAATACGGGGTTCGGAAAACTGGCGTCGAAGCGAATTCCACCGGACCAGACGACGCTGCTGCAACGAAACCTGATCGTGTCGCATTGTTGTGGCGTAGGGCCGCCGACGCCGGAGCCGATCGTGCGCCTGATGATGGCGCTGAAGATCGTCTCCCTGGGGCGGGGCGCGTCAGGTGTTCGCCGCGACATCATCGAGCAACTGCAGGCCATGCTGGCGCGCGGTATTTATCCGCTGGTGCCGCAGCAGGGATCGGTGGGCGCGTCGGGCGATCTGGCGCCGCTGGCGCATATGACAGCCGTCATGATCGGTGAGGGGCAGGCGCTGATTGATGGCAAGGTCATGCCGGGCCTTGATGCGCTGGCTTCCGCCGGCCTCGCGCCGGTGACGCTCGGGCCGAAGGAAGGGCTCGCCTTGATCAACGGCACGCAGTTTTCGACGGCCTATGCGATTTCGGGTCTGTTGCGCGCGCACGGCCTGCTCTGCGCGACGCTGGTGACCGGCGCCTTGTCGGTCGATGCGGCGATGGCTTCGACAGCGCCGTTTCGCGCCGAGATCCAGCAGTTGCGAGGGCATGCCGGGCAGATCGCCGCCGGGGCGGCGCTGACAGCGTTGCTGGAGGGCAGTGACATCAGGAACTCGCATCTGGAGGGCGACGAGAGGGTGCAGGATCCGTATTGCCTGCGTTGCCAGCCGCAGGTGGCCGGCGCCGTACTTGACCTGCTGACGCAAGCCGCCCGCACATTGACGATCGAGGCCAACGCGGTCACCGACAATCCGCTGGTGCTGGTAGAGACCGGAGAGATCGTCTCGGGTGGAAATTTTCACGCCGAGCTGGTTGCCTTCGCCGCCGACCAGATCGCGCTGGCGTTGTCCGAGATTGGCGCCATCAGCGAGCGGCGCATTGCGACACTGGTCGATCCCGCGCTGAACTTTGGTCTGCCGCCATTCCTGACCCCGGAGCCCGGCATCAATTCCGGCTTCATGATGGCCGAAGTGACGGCGGCCGCGCTCTATGCCGAGAACAAGCAACGTGCCGCGGCCTGCTCGATCGATTCGACACCGACCAGCGCCAACCAGGAAGACCATGTGTCGATGGCCGCGCATGCCGCGCGCCGGTTGTCTGACATGGCGGATAACCTTGCCACTATTCTCGGCATCGAGCTGCTGGTAGCGGCGCAGGGCATCGGGCTGCGCGCGCCGCATACGACCAGCCCGGCACTTGCTGCGGTGATTGACACGCTGCGTGAGCAAGTTCCGGCGCTCGGTGGCGATCGCTACATGGCCGACGACATTGCGAAAGCAACAGCGCTGGTCGCAGCCGGTGCATTGCCATCAGCCGCGATTTCGGTGCTCAAGAACAACCCGTTTCCAATGCTTGCCTGAACAAGACTTGATGAACAAGACTTGCCTGAACAAGACTTGCCGAGAAAGGTCATCTGTCATGAACCGCCGACTGGACAACGATCGCATCATCCGATCGCCGCACGGGTCCGAGATCAGCGCCAAGAGCTGGCTCACCGAAGCGCCGCTCCGAATGCTGATGAACAATCTCGATCCTGATGTTGCCGAACGGCCGAGCGAACTCGTCGTCTATGGCGGCATTGGCCGCGCAGCCCGCGACTGGGACAGTTTCGATCGCATCGTTGCGTCACTGCGCAAGCTCGAAGCCGACCAGACGCTGGTGGTTCAGTCGGGCAAGCCGGTCGGAATTTTCCGCACCCATCCCGATGCGCCGCGCGTGCTGATCGCGAATTCGAACCTGGTACCGCACTGGGCGACGCTCGATCACTTCAATGAACTCGACAAGCAGGGCTTGATGATGTTCGGCCAGATGACCGCCGGGTCGTGGATCTACATCGGCAGCCAGGGCATCGTGCAGGGGACGTACGAAACCTTCGTCGAGGTGGGTCGCCGCCATTACGGCGGCAGCCTCGCGGGCAAGTGGATCCTGACCGCAGGGCTCGGAGGCATGGGCGGCGCGCAACCGCTTGCCGCGACGATGGCCGGTGCGTCGATGCTCGCAGTCGAATGCCAGCCGAGCCGCATCGAGATGCGGCTGCGCACGGGTTACCTCGACCGTCAGGCCAGCACGCTCGATGAGGCGCTCGCGATCATGGCGCAGGCGGGGCAGAGCAACAAGCCCGTCTCGGTCGGCCTGCTCGGCAACGCCGCCGATATTTTTCCCGAGCTGGTGCGCCGCGGGGTCAGGCCCGACATCGTCACCGATCAGACCAGCGCGCATGATCCGATCAACGGCTATCTGCCGAAGGGATGGACGCTTGCCGAGTGGACGTCCAGGCGCGAGGCCGATCCGAAAGCGGTTGAAGCGGCGGCGAAGACTTCCATGGTCGGCCACGTCCAGGCCATGCTGGATTTCCACGCCCAGGGCATTCCGACGCTCGACTACGGCAACAACATCCGCCAGATGGCGAAGGACATGGGATTGAAGAACGCGTTCGATTTCCCCGGCTTCGTCCCGGCCTATATCCGTCCGCTGTTCTGTCGCGGCGTCGGGCCGTTCCGGTGGGCCGCGCTATCGGGGGATCCGGAAGATATCTTCCGGACCGATGCCAAGGTCAAGGAGTTGATGCCTGACGACAAGCATCTGCACAACTGGCTCGACATGGCCCGCGCGAGGATCAAGTTCCAGGGGCTGCCGGCGCGGATCTGTTGGGTCGGCCTTGGCGATCGCCACAGGTTGGGCCTGGCGTTCAACGAAATGGTGGCGCGCGGCGAACTGAAGGCGCCGATCGTGATCGGTCGCGATCATCTCGACAGCGGCTCGGTGGCGAGCCCGAACCGCGAGACCGAAGCGATGCGCGACGGCTCGGATGCGGTGTCGGACTGGCCGCTGCTCAATGCGCTGCTCAATTGTGCGAGCGGGGCCACGTGGGTCTCGCTGCATCACGGCGGCGGCGTCGGTATCGGCTATTCGCAGCACGCCGGCATGGTGATCGTCGCAGACGGAACGCCGGAAGCCGCGCGCCGCCTCGAGCGGGTGCTTTGGAATGATCCGGCGACGGGGGTCATGCGCCATGCGGATGCGGGCTATGAGACCGCGATCGAGTGTGCAAGGACCAACGGTCTCGATCTGCCTGGCTTACCCTCATAACCGGAATCGTCGGCGTCACTGAGGTACGATGCCGGCTTCTTTGGTCAGCGTTGCCCAACGCTCGATGTCGGCAGCCACGTGCTCGGCGAATTGTTTCGGCGAGAGCCACTGCGCTTCGAAGCCGATTTCGGCGAGGCGCTGGCGGACCGCGGGTTCGTCCAGGATTTCTCGGAGCGCCCCCGACAGCTGTTCAACCACCTCCGGCGGGGTCCCCTTGGGGGCGAACACGCCGGTCCACGCGGAGAGATTTCCTAAATCAACTCCCTGCTCCTGTACGGTCGGCAGTTCGGAGAGCAGCTTGGTCCGGTCCTTGGTGATGGTCACGAGCGCGCGAAGCTGGCCCGATCGCGCCAGCGGCAGGGTAGAAGTCACATCGTTGAACATCAGGGAAACGCGACCGGCAATGACGTCGGTAATGGCCTCCGGACTGCTCTTGTACGGCACGGCCTGGACATCGATACCGGCGCGCCGTTTGAACATTTCACCGGCAAGCTGGCCCAGCGCGTTCGAATAGGCAAACGACATCGTGCCGGGCTTCTGCTTTGCAAGCGCGATCAACTCACCGACGCTTTTGGCTTCGATCCCGGGATTGACGACGAGGATATAGGGGAACAGGCCGACACGGGAGACGGGCGCAAAGTCGTCCTTGGGGGAATACTGGATGGATTTGAGCAGACTGGGGTTGGCGGCATGCGTGGATGATCCGCCGAACATCAGTGTGTAGCCGTCCGGTGCGGAGCGCGCGGTCGCGACCGCACCGATTGCGCCGCTCGCGCCGGCGCGGTTTTCCACCACGATGGTCGTCTTGAGCATTTCGGCGAGCCGTTGGGTGACAATCCGGGCCACGCCGTCCGTGCCGCTGCCCGCACCGAACGGCACGATCACGGTGATCCGACGGGAGGGGTATGTTTCTGCCGTTGCGACGCCGCACACAGCAAGAAGCGTTGCGAACGCAAGCACGGTACGGCGCATGGATCTGCTCCAAATGTCCACTGTCGATTCCCTCGGGTGATGAAAGCCGGTTTGGCCGTGAAAAAATGCAACGGCGCGCAGTGATCTTGGCTGAAGACATCGGTTGCGCCGGATGTCCGGCGCGGGCGCTCGAAACGCTTTTTTCGACCGACGATGCGGTTGCCCGCAGGTCGCCGTTGATACCGGTTCATCGCTACAGTGTCTACAGTTTTCAGTTTTTACCCACGATGTGGAGACTGTTGACATGGTGTGGCGCCAACCGCGCACGTTTGCGCAAGGCCGTGACATGGACCGGAGGTCTTGCGGATACAGAGGGGATCAAGAAAGTCATACTAATATGATAATATGCTATACAAGGCCCGGGGGTTGTGGCATGGGGGACATCGCGACAGCTTGATCTCGCCCGAAGAGGCGGGGCGGTCCGCAACGATTAGGGAGCGAAACCAGCCATGACTCCACGAGACCTGTCTTGAGGTCCGACCGGGTTGTGATTGCGCCGGGCCGCGGTCATTTCAGCCAGGTGGAAGTGACCCGGACGATCGGGATCGACATCATTGTCGGCCGCTATCCGGAAGGCGCAAGTCTGCCGCGCGATGCGGAGCTGACTGCCATGTTCGACGTCTCGCGCACCGTATTGCGTGAAAGCGTCAAGACGTTGTCCGCCAAGGGATTGCTCAACGCCAAGGCGGGCGTCGGCACGCGGGTCAGGGAACGTTCGGCCTGGAACATGTTCGATTCCGATGTGCTCGGCTGGCACCTCGAAGCCGGGATCGACAAGCGGTTTCTTCGTGATCTGGCCGACATCCGCCTCGCCGTCGAGCCGCATGCCGCAGCCCTTGCCGCCGGGCGACGGGCGGATGATGTGGTCGCTCAACTGCGCGACAGCATCGCAAAAATGCGCAGCTTTGCTTCTGATTCAATTGAATTCGCCGATGCCGATCTTCGGCTGCACCTCGACATCGCGACCAGTTCGGCCAATCCGTTCATGCGGTCGATCGGCGCCGTGATCGAGGCGGCATTGCGCGCGTCGTTTCGGCTGAGCGCGCCGACCGAGGAGCGGGAGCGCGAACTCACCATCGCAGCCCACGAACGAATTGTCGACGCAATCGCCGAGCGGAATGCCGAGGCGGCTTCCGCGGCGATGAAGGAAGTCATCTTCAACGGCCTGCGCCGCCACGGCGCGGCTGGTTAAGGCGAAAGCGGAGAATGGTCATGGCAGCTTCCACCGTCGAACGACCTTATAAGGGCGTGTTTCCAGTCGTGCCGACGGTGTTTGACGGCGACGGCCGGCTCGATCTCGATGGACAGAAACGTGCCGTCGATTGCATGATCGATGCCGGCTCGCAGGGACTGTGCATCCTCGCCAACTTCTCCGAGCAGTTCGTGTTGACCGACGCCGAGCGCGACACGGTGCTCGACGCCGTATTGACCCACGTCGCGGGACGCGTCCCCGTCATCGTCACGACCACGCATTTTGCTTCGCACATCTGTGCTGAACGTTCGCGGCGAGCCCAGCAGGCCGGCGCCGCGATGGTGATGGTGATGCCGCCCTATCATGGCGCGACCATCCGGGTCGGGGAAAACGCCATCTACGAGTTTTTCCGCACCGTTTCGGATGCGATCTCGATTCCGATCATGATCCAGGATGCGCCGGTCGCCGGCACGGCCCTGTCAGCGGCCTTTCTCGCCCGCATGGCGCGCGAACTCGCGAACATCGCCTATTTCAAGATCGAGACGCCCCAGGCTGCCGCCAAGCTGCGCGAGTTGATCGCGCTCGGCGGCGCGGCGATCGAAGGTCCGTGGGACGGCGAGGAAGCGATCACGCTGATGGCCGACCTTGATGCCGGCGCGACCGGCGCCATGACCGGCGGCGGTTATCCCGACGGCATTCGCCAAATCACCGATCCGTATTTCGCCGGCCGCCGCGCCGAGGCGGTTGCGGCCTATGAACGCTGGCTGCCGCTGATCAACTATGAAAACCGCCAGTGCGGCCTGATCGCCTGCAAGGCGCTGATGAAGGAAGGCGGCGTCATCAGGCACGAGACCGTTCGTCTTCCGCTTCAACCGCTGCATCCGGCCGTGCGGGCGGGCCTGATGGAAATCGCGAACCGGCTGAGTCCGCTGGTGCTGCGCTGGGGCAAGTGAGCCGCTGACATCGTTCCTCGAACGTCGGGAAGAACTGACGTGACCACCATTCGCATTGCCATCGTCGGCCTCGGCAAGATCGCCAGGGATCAGCATATTCCCGCGATATCAGGCACTGACGGCATCGAACTTGCGGCGATCGCCAGCCGCAATGCTTCGATCGACGGGATCGCGCATTTTACGACGCTTGACGAACTGCTGGGTGCCAGGCCCGACATTGATGCCGTTGCGCTCTGCACGCCGCCCCAGGTGCGCCATGTGCAGGCGGCGGCTGCGCTGAAGGCCGGCAAGCACGTGCTGCTCGAGAAGCCGCCGGGCGCCACCGTCAGTGAACTCGATCCTCTGGTCGCTGCGGCTAGGCAAACCGGACGAACGCTGTTTGCAACCTGGCATTCGCGTTTTGCGCCGGCCGTCGAACCCGCAAGAAATTTTCTCAGCGCTCGACAGATCAAGTCGGTGGTCGTCGAATGGAAGGAGGATGTCAGGGTATGGCATCCCGGCCAGGCTTGGATCTGGGAGCCGGGCGGGCTTGGCGTATTCGATCCCGGCATCAACGCGCTTTCGATCCTGACCCGCATCCTGCCGCGGCCGTTCTTTCTGACGCAAGCCGAGTTGTCCTTCCCGCGCAATCGCGCGGCGCCGATTGCGGCCGATCTCGTCTTTTCGGACGAGACGGGGATTCCGATCCGGGCGGAATTCGACTGGCGCCAGACCGGTCCGCAGATCTGGGATATCCGGGTCGAGACGGACGCCGGGTGGTTGACGCTCGCTTCCGGCGGCAGCCATCTCTCGCATGATGGCCATATCCTGGTTGACGAGCAGCAGGCGGAGTATCGCGGCATCTATCGGCGCTTCGTCGAACTGATCGCAAGCGGTGCGTCCGATGTCGATCTGTCGCCGCTGGTCCATGTCGCCGATGCCTTCATGCTCGGCCGGCGCCGCGACGTCGAACCATTCATCGAGGTATGACGTGACGCAGGCAGGCCAATCACAGACAGCGAAGATTGTTCGCGAGATATTCGGGCATCTTCCGGACGGCACCGCGATCGAAATGGTGCGGCTGCGCGGTGCGGATGGTTTCGAGGTGCGCCTCATCACCTATGGTGCGGCGCTGCAGTCCATCTTCGTACCTGACCGGGCCGGGCGCCTCGCCGATGTGGTCCTTGGCCGCGATGATCTTGCAGGCTATCTCGCGGTTCGGCGTTTCCTCGGCGCCACGGTCGGGCGCTATGCCAACCGGATCGCGGGCGGCACCTTCGAGCTGGATGGCGAACGCTTTCAACTGCCCACCAATGACGGAGCCAACGCGCTGCATGGTGGGCTGCAAGGCTTCGATCGCACACCATGGACCATCACGGCGATGGGTGAAGACCCGTCGCCGTTCGTCACGCTGTCCTATGTCAGTCCGGATAGCGAGGAGGGCTATCCCGGGACGCTGAAAACCGAGATCACCTATCGCATTTCCGGTGGCAGCGAGCTCGCGCTCGAATTCTCAGGGGTGACCGACAAGCCGACCATCGTCAATCTGACCAACCACAGCTTCTTCAATCTCGCAGGTGTCGAGTCTAGTGGCGACGTGCTCGATCATCATCTGACGATCGCGGCGGGCTCCTATCTGCCGATCAGCGCCGCCGGCATTCCGTTGGGCGCGCCCGGCAAGGTCGATGCAACGCCGTTTGATTTTCGCAAATCCTGTCCGGTCGGCGCCCGCCTGCGCGATGCGACCGAACAGGTTCAGATCCGGCAAGGCTACGACCACAATTTCTGTCTGCCCGGCGGCGCGACCACCGAGCCGCGCTTTGCCGCCCGCGTGGAAGACCCAAAGTCGGGCCGGGTTCTCGAACTCTGGACCGACCAGCCGGGCGTCCAGTTCTATTCCGGCAATTTTCTCGACGGGTCCGTGACCGGCAAGTATGGCCGCGTTCACCGACAGTATGACGCGCTCTGCCTGGAACCACAGGTCTATCCCGACACGCCAAACCGCCCCGATTTTCCATCGGCGCGGCTCGATCCCGGGCAGAGCTATCGTCACACATCGCTGTATCGATTTTCGGTGAGTAAGGTTGCAGGGGAATAAGGGAGCTCGCGTGGAAGAAGTCGGCACCAGCATCCTGAGCGATTGGCCTTGCCATCTCGGCGAGGGCTGCACCTATGATGCGGCGACCGATACCGCATGGTGGTTCGATATCATCGAGCGCCAATTGTTTCGGGCCGACCTTGCATCCGGCGCGGTCACTTCGCACGCGCTTCCGTTGATGGCGAGCGTCCTGGCGTTCATCGATGATCAGCGCCAGTTTCTTGCGACAGAAAATGGCCTCTATGTCCGCGACATCGCGGATGGCCGCCTCACGCTTCATATGCCGCTCGAAGCGGACAATGCGGCAACCCGCTCCAACGATGGGCGCGTGCATCCCTGCGGCGCGCTCTGGATCGGGACCATGGGCCGCAACGCGGAAAAAGGAGCCGGCGCGATATATCGCTTTTACCGCGGCGAACTGCTTCGGCTCTATGGCGACATTAGCATCCCGAACGCAATCTGCTTTTCGCCCGACGGCGCCACGGCCTATTTCACCGATAGCAGCGAGGGCGTCCTTTACCGCGTCGCCGTCGACCCGGCGAATGCGGTGCCGATCGGAGACCCCGAGACACTCTATGATAACAGCGGCGGGATAGGCGGCCTGGATGGCGCCGTGGTCGACGCCGAGGGGTTGATCTGGAATGCGCGCTGGGGCGGATCCTGCATCGATGTCTATACCCCGGAGGGCGATCGGGTCCGCACCATCAGGATTCCGGCGAAGCAGCCGAGTTGCCCGGTCTTTGTCGGCCGGAATTTCGCTTCGCTGCTGGTCACCACGGCCTGGGAGGGCATGGACGAGCATGCCAGGGCTGCCGACCCGCACCACGGCCAAACCTTCGTTCTCGACGTCGGCGCACGGGGGCGGCCGGAACCTCGCATCAGGCTCGGTTCGACATGATGGATCGCTTCACAATACGGCGCATGAGCGCTGCATGTACTTGCGGAACCACAAGGTGTGACCGATCATCCGTTCACGTCTCCGCCGACCCGACGTTCCCCAATGATGCGCCGATACGTTACCGGCGCCAAAAGCAAACCGCTGATAACGCGGCGATTAACGCTCAACACCCGGGAGTGAAACATGAAACTACTCAAATCTGCTCTATCGGCCGTCTTGCTCGGCGCGGTCGCCCTTGCGGAACCCGCGCTCGCGCAAACCAAGCCCACTGTAGGCATCGCCATGCCCACCAAGGCTTCGGCGCGCTGGATCGATGACGGCAACAATATCGTCAAGGTGCTGAAGGAGCGCGGTTACAATACCGACCTGCAATACGCCGAAGACGACATTCCAAACCAGCTCTCTCAGATCGAGAATATGGTGACCAAGGGCGCCAAGGTACTGGTGATTGCTTCGATCGACGGCACCACCCTGTCCGACGTGCTCAAGCAGGCCAAGGACAAGGGCATTACCGTGATCGCCTATGACCGGCTGATCCGCGACACCCCCAACGTCGACTATTATGCGACGTTCGACAATTTCCAGGTCGGCGTGCAGCAGGCGCAGTCGATCGAGCAGGGGCTGAAGCTGAAGGAAGGCAAGGGCCCGTTCAACATCGAGCTGTTCGGCGGCTCACCCGACGACAACAACGCCTATTTCTTCTACAACGGCGCGATGTCGGTGCTGCAGCCCTATATCGACAGCGGCAAGCTCGTGGTCGTGAGCAAGCAGATGGGAATGGACAAGGTCTCGACGCTGCGCTGGGACGGCGCCACGGCGCAGGCCCGGATGGATAATCTGCTCAGCGCGTTCTACACCACCAAGCGGGTCGATGCGGTGCTTTCGCCCTATGACGGCCTTTCGATCGGCATCCTGTCGTCGCTCAAGGGCGTCGGCTACGGTAGCGGCAATATGCCGATGCCGATCGTGAGCGGTCAGGACGCCGAAGTGCCTTCCATCAAATCGATGCTGCGCGGCGAGCAATACTCCACAATCTTCAAGGATACCCGCGACCTTGCCAAGGTCACCGCCGACATGGTGGACGCGGCGTTGAGCGGCAAGACCGTAACGGTCAACGACACCACCACCTACAAGAATGGTGTCAAGGTCGTGCCGTCCTATTTGCTCAAGCCTGTCGTCGTCGACAAGACCAATTGGGAGAAAGTCCTGATCGACGGCGGTTATTATAAGAAGGCGCAAATCAACTAAGACGAGTTGTGACAAAGCGGATGGCCGTGGCAAAAGCGCGAAGCGCGTCTTCGTGGCATACGCCGCGGCCATCCCTGCCTTCCTGCCGGTTCCAGGGAATTTGAATGGCCACATTGCTTGAAATGCGCGGTATCGGCAAAGCCTTCGCCGGCGTCAAAGCGCTCGACGACGTCAATTTCACCGTGAGGCAGGGCGAGATCCACGCGCTGGTGGGCGAGAACGGCGCCGGCAAATCGACCTTGATGAAGGTGCTGAGCGGCGTCTATCCCGATGGCAGCTATGACGGCAGCATCATCTATGACGGCCAGGAGCGCCACTTCCGCGACATCAACGATTCCGAGGCGCTCGGCATCATCATCATTCATCAGGAGCTGGCGCTGATCCCGCTGCTCTCGATCGCGGAGAACATCTTCATTGCCAATCCGCCGTCGCGCTTCGGCATGATCGATCGCGACGCGGTCTACAGGCGGTCGCAGCAGCTGCTGGCGAAAGTGGGGCTCAATGAGGCGCCGGATACGCTGGTCACCGATATCGGCGTCGGCAAGCAGCAACTGGTGGAGATTGCAAAGGCGCTGTCCAAGGAAGTGCGCCTTCTGATTCTCGACGAGCCGACCGCCAGCCTCAACGAAAGCGACAGCGCGGCGCTGCTCGACCTTCTGCTCGAGTTTCGCTCCCATGGCATGTCCGCGGTCCTGATCTCGCACAAGCTCAACGAGGTGGCCCGCGTCGCCGACCGCATCACGGTGCTGCGCGATGGCCGTACTGTCGATACGCTGGATTGTGAGCTAGGTGCGGTCGAGGAAGATCGTATCATCCGCAAGATGGTGGACCGGGATCTGGAGCATCGTTTCCCGAAGCGGGAGCCTGCGATAGGCGAGGTGGTGTTCAAGGTCGAGAACTGGTCGGTCTATCATCCCCAGCATGCCGATCGGCAGGTCATCAAGAATGTGGACTTCCAGGTTCGCCGCGGCGAGATCGTCGGTATCGCCGGTTTGATGGGCGCAGGGCGCACCGAATTCGCCATGAGCCTGTTCGGCCGTTCCTGGGGCCGCAACATCACGGGTCGCGCCTTGCTGCATGGTCGCGAGATCGACCTCTCGACCGTGAGCCGCGCCATCGACGCTGGCCTCGCCTACGTCACCGAGGACCGCAAGCAGCTCGGCCTGCTGCTCGCTGAAGACGTGCGCAAGAACATCACGCTTGCCAATCTCGATAGCGTCGCAGCCGGCCGCGTCATCGACGACATCAAGGAGTTGCAGGTGGCGAGCGATTATCGCAACCGCATGCGCATCCGCTGTTCCGATGTCTATCAGACGTCCGGCAACCTGTCCGGCGGCAACCAGCAAAAGGTGGTGCTGTCGAAATGGCTGTTCACCGATCCGGAAATCCTGATCCTGGACGAGCCGACCCGCGGTATCGACATCGGCGCCAAGTATGAGATCTATTGCATCATCAACGAGCTGGCCGATGCCGGCAAGGCCGTCATCGTGATCTCGTCGGAAATGCCGGAATTGCTCGGGATCTGTGACCGCATCTGCGTCATGAACGGTGGGGCCTTTGTCGGCGAGTTCGATCACGCCGAGGCGACGCAGGAAAAAATCATGCGCGTCATCGTGCGCAAGGGCGAACAACTGGTCGACAGAGACCTGGAACGAAAACTGGAAGAGAAGCTATTGGGAGAGGCGCATCCATGAGCGATAACACCGTGATGCTTCCCGAGGCGCGCAAGCATGCGGGCTTTCTCAAGGCCAATTTGCGCGAATACGGCATGTTGTTGTCGCTGTTCGCGATCATGCTGTTCTTCGAGGTCGTTACCGACGGCACGCTGCTGCGCCCGCTCAACCTCACCAATCTGGTGCTGCAGAACAGCTATATCGTGATCATGGCGCTCGGCATGCTCTTGGTCATCGTCACCGGGCACATCGATCTGTCGGTCGGATCGGTCGCGGGCTTCATCGGCGCGATCGCCGCGGTGCTGATGGTACGTTACGGTATGCATTTCATTCCAGCCGCGATCATCTGCCTCGCGCTCGGTGGGCTGATCGGTGCGGCACAGGGTTACTGGGTGGCCTATTTCAAGATTCCGTCCTTTATCGTCACGCTGGCCGGCATGCTGGTGTTCAAGGGGCTGGCGCTGGCGGTGTTGCAAGGTCAATCGGTCGGCCCGTTTTCACCGACGTTCCAGAAACTTTCCTCCGGGTTCATTCCTGAACTGTTCCCCGGCGCCGGCTCGCTCAACCCGACCTCGCTATTGATCGGCGCCGTGCTGGCGCTTGGCCTGGTGTACGTCAGCGTCACGACGCGCGCCCGCCGCGCCAGCCATGGTGTCGAGGTCGAACCGACCGCATTCTTTGCACTCAAGAACGCAGTCCTGTTCGGCGTGGTGATGTATTTTACCTATCTGATCGCTTCGCATCGCGGTCTCCCCAACGTACTGGTGATCATGATCGCGCTGATCGCGCTCTATGGTTTCGTCACCGCGCGAACCACCATTGGCCGGCAGATCTATGCCGTCGGCGGCAATGAAAAGGCGGCCAAGCTTTCCGGCATCAAGACCGAACGGCTGACCTTCCTCACCTTCGTCAACATGGGTGTGCTGGCGGCGCTCGCCGGCCTGGTGTTCGCAGCAAGGCTCAACACCGCGACACCAAAGGCCGGGGTCGGCTTCGAGCTCGACGTGATCGCCGCCTGCTTCATCGGCGGGGCCTCGGCCTATGGCGGCGTCGGGCGGGTCGCCGGCGCCGTGATCGGCGCGCTGATCATGGGGGTGATGAACAATGGCATGTCGATCCTCGGCATCGGGATCGACTACCAGCAGGTGATCAAGGGCCTCGTGTTGCTGGGCGCGGTATGTCTTGACGTCTATAACCAGCGACGCTGAGGTGGCACAGTTCGCTTAGCGCCGCTATCGCGCCAGCCTGCGCGGTTTGTACCCTCCGCGATTGCGATTTTCTGGAACATCGAGAAGTAACGCCATGTATGACGTCATTGTAGTCGGCGGCGGTTCTGCCGGTGCCGCGGTTGCCGCCCGGCTCTCCGAGGATCCTGCCAGGCGCGTGCTGCTGCTGGAAGCGGGCCTCGACTGGCGTGCCGATGAGGCGCCCTGGGAAGTCCGGACGCCGAACCCAATTCCGATCATTCACCAGCGCGAATATCAGGAGAAATGGCAGTGGCCTAATCTGCTGACGCGCCGGGTGGCGGGGCAGGAGGCGCGCTTCTATTGGCGCGGCAAGGGCCTCGGCGGCAGTTCGATGATGAACGGCCAGATCGCCATCCGCGGTGTGGCTGATGCGTTCGACGAATGGGCGGCCGGTGGCTGCACCGGCTGGTCCGCAAAAGAGGTCATGCCGCTGTTCTCGGTCATCGAGGATGATTTCGAGTTCGGCGACCGCGCAGGCCATGGCCGCGGCGGACCGTTGCCGGTCTATCGCGCGCCGCCGGAGAAGTGGGGGGCGATCGATCGTGGACTCCGTGACGCCGCGCTGGCATCGGGATATCCTTGGTGTGCCGATCTCAACGGACCGGATGGCGAGGGCGTCGTCTGCTATCCGATCAACAGCCGCGACAGCCGCCGCATCACCACCAATGAGGCCTATCTGGAGCCGGCGCGCGGCCGCGCCATTCTGGAAATTCGCGGGCATTCGCTGGTCGATCGGCTCCTAATCAGGGACGGCCAGGCAACCGGCGTGCTGGTTCACGTCGAAGGGCAGGGCAGTTTGGAAATCAGCGCACGCGAGATCGTGCTGTGCGCCGGCGCCATTCACAGCCCGGCGATCTTGCTGCGTTCGGGCATCGGCCCGGCCGACGAACTGAAGACGATGGGCATCGCGGTCCAGCGTGACCTGCCGGTCGGCAAGCATTTCTTCGACCATCCGCTGTTTCGCGCGACCATACAGCTGCGCGAAGAGTTTCGGCCGACAGATCCGGATACGCGCCATACCAATTGCTGCGTAACGTATTCATCCGGGCTTGCGGATGGCGGCAAGCGCGACATGATCCTGATCGCTTTCAACCATCGCGGCATCGGCAACCCCGGCGCCATCGGTGCGGGGCTGTTCAACGCCTATTCGCGTGGCAATTTGAGGCTGGCTTCGACTAATGCTTCGATCGACCCGATCGTCGAGGAAAACATGCTCGCCGATGACCGCGACCTGCTGCGCATGGTCGATGCCGTGAAGCGGCTGGCCGTGCTTACCACCCAGCCGGCGCTGGCTGACATCGCCGAATGGATACGCCTGATCGACACCGATCTGACGCTGCCGCAGGCCGCGGCGCTGCCGAACGGGGAACTCCAAGCGCTGCTCCGCCGCGAGACCGGCGACATCCAGCATGCCGCCGGTTCTTGCCGCATGGCTGGCTTCAACGATGCCAATGGCGTGGTGAATCCGGATGGCACCGTGAAGGGCATCGCCGCGCTGCGCGTGGCGGACGCCTCGATCATGCCGTCCGATTGCCGCGCCAATACCCATTTCACCACGGTGGTGATTGGCGAGGCGATTGCGCGCATGATGATGCGGAATACGAGAGTGTCGAACAGCGCTGCCGCGTTGATGCTGTAAGAACTTGGATATGCTTAAAGGAAATACCATGCCCGCCAGTACCGAAACGCAGATCACCGAATGGATCGCGTCGCAAAAGCAATCGATGATCGATCTGCTGCGCGACGTCGTGAATATCGATTCCGGCTCCTACGACAAGGCGGGCGTCGATGCGGTGGGCGCACGATTCGAGCAGCATTTTGCGGCACACGGTATCGAGGCGTGGCGCGAACCTCATGACGTGTTCGGCGATGCCGTCCATGCGCTGGTGACGAAGCCGGGCAGCAACGAAAAGCCTGTCTTGCTGATGGGGCATCGTGACACGGTGTTTCCCAAGGGCGAGGTGGCGCGCCGGCCGTTCACCATCGAGGACGGGAGGGCCTATGGGCCCGGGGTTGCCGACATGAAGGCCGGTCTGGTGATCAACGCCTTTGTCGCCGCGGCATTTCACAAATTCGGTGGCGCGCCGTGCCCGATCAAGCTGCTGCTTACCGCTGACGAGGAAATCGCCTCACCGTCGTCCCGACCGGTGATCGAGCGGGAAGGCCGTGCCGCGCGGGCGGTGTATAATTCCGAGCCCGGCCGGCCGACCGGCAACGTGGTCACCAGCCGCAAGGGCGGCGTGTTCATGCGCTTCGAGATAGCAGGCAAGGCCGCGCATTCCGGCGGCAATTTTGCGGAAGGCATCAGCGCGATCGGCGAGCTCGCGCACAAGATCGTTCAGATCCACGCTTTGACCGACCTTGCAAAAGGCATCACCCTCAATGTCGGGTTGGTCGCCGGTGGCCAGTCGGTCAACACCACCGCGCCGTATGCCGAGGGTCAGATCGACATGCGCTACATCGATCCCGCCGATCGCGCCTCCACACTGGCGGCGATCGAGGCCATTATCGCCACGTCGACGGTGCCGGGCACGACGGCGAAGCTGCACATCAACGGCGAATTCCTGCCGGTGGTGCAGAGTGAGACGTCGAAAATCCTGTTTGATGGCTACCGCGCGGCGGCGAAGGATGCAGGCCTACCCAACGTCGCAGGCGAATTCGCCGGCGGTTGCGCCGATTCCGGCTTCACTGCGAGCGTCGGCACCCCGACGATTTGCGGAGTAGGCCCGGTTGGCGGCAATGCCCATACCGCGCAGGAGTATCTCGAGCTCGACAGCATTGTCCCCCGCGCCCAGGCGCTCGCGCTGGCGATCTTCAGAACTGGCGTCGATTAATCTGCCTGATCTGCGAACGCAATGGCTACCGCGAGCGGCATTGCGGAGCTGAGCTTCATCGACGACGTCGCGGGCGCTCACTCCGACCGTGAGGGCGTGAAAGATTTGTGCGCCAGCGATTACAGATTGCGCAGTAGGCTAAAAAGACAGCAGGCGATGCGATCTGAGTTGGCTGTCGGCAGGAAACGACCGCCTTAAAGTTTGTCAGCATGCGCGCCGAGCAGGAGGGCTGTAGGCTTCCTCGCGTCGCTGCCTGACGAACGAAAGCTATTTCTTTCTGGCGGTGTCTGTCAAAGCCGTTTGCTGCGGTGCGCGGCTTAATTCGTTGCCGGCGGCGATGGCCTTGCGCAAGAGTCGCATGAGTGTCGCGGCCTCGGCATTGGAGAGGCCAGCCAACATGATCCGCTGCGCCGCCTCGACGGCCGGCTCTATCCCGTCGAGGGTCCGATGTCCTTCATCGGTGATCTGCAACGCGTGGGCGCGCCTGTCGGTGCGGCTGGCCTGCCGAACCAGCAAACCTTTCTGCACCAGCCGATCGACAACGCCGGTGATGGTCGTCCGGTCATAGGCGATCAACCCGGCAAGCGTCGCCTGGTCGATTCCGGGCTGCGTCCCGATGGTGGTGAGCGCCGCGTATTGAACGGGGGTGAGGTCATAGCCGGCTTCCTCGACCGCGGCATGGAAGACCGCCACCGCAATCTGCTGGAACCGGCGCGCCAAGTGCCCCGGCTTGTCGTCGTTCTCGGTCACCCAAACCCTCCCTTGACACGTATACTGATAATAAGCATACTGATTAAATTCGGCAACGGCTTTTTGGAGCCCCCAGCAAGCTAAAAGCTAGCGGCTTGGAAGTCGCGTCGGGCGCGGGGAGGGTTTCGTGCAATTTCATCTCAACGGATTCGAACCCGGCGACCCCGAGATTCAAGACCCGGCACAACGGGTTGTTGCGTCAGGATCTGCCGGCGCCATTCCGACGGAGGTCGACATCCTCATCGTCGGCTGCGGTCCGGCCGGGCTGACGCTGGCGGCTCAACTGTCCGCCTTTCCCGACATCAAGACCTGCATCGTCGAACAGAAGCCAGGTCCTTTGCTCCGCGGCCAGGCCGATGGCGTTGCCTGCCGCACGATGGAGATGTTCGAAGCCTATGGCTTCAGCGAGCGTGTGCTGAAGGAAGCCTGCTGGATCAACGAGACGACCTTCTGGAAACCCTACCCCGCGCAGCCCGACAACATCGTCCGCAGCGGACGGGTGCAGGACACCGAAGACGGGCTGTCGGAGTTTCCGCACGTCGTCCTGAACCAGGCGCGGGTGCATGATTTCTATCTCGAAATCATGCGCAAATCGCCGTCGCGGCTTGAGCCGTATTATGCACGGCGCCTGCTCGATCTTCAGGTCGACTCAGCGGTCACCTCCGGCGACGATGCCGGTCCACATCTGGTGACCGCCAGGCTGGAGCGGGTCGATCCAGCGCACAAAGGACAGATTGAGACCATCAAGGCGCGCTACGTGGTGGGCTGCGACGGCGCCCGCAGCACGGTGCGCGCGAGCATCGGGCGTACGCTGCGCGGCGACTCCGCCAACCATGCCTGGGGCGTCATGGACGTGCTGGCCGTCACCGACTTTCCCGATGTCCGCTTCAAGTCATTGATACAGTCCGCCAACCACGGCAGCATCATCATCATCCCGCGGGAAGGCGGCTATCTTTTCAGGCTGTATATCGAACTCGACAAGCTCGATGCCGGGGAGCGGGTTTCCAGCCGCAATATCACGGCCGATGACCTGATCGCGGCGGCGCGGCGCATTTTCAATCCCTATTCGCTCGACGTGAAGGAGATTCCGTGGTGGTCGGTCTATGAGATCGGCCAGCGCCTGTGCGACAAGTTCGATGACGTGCCGGAAGCAGACGTCGCAAAACGTCTGCCGCGTGTGTTCATCGCCGGCGACGCCTGCCACACCCACAGCCCGAAAGCGGGCCAGGGCATGAACGTATCCATGCAGGACGGTTTCAATCTCGGATGGAAGCTGGCGTCGGTCTTGCGGCGGCGCTGCGCACCCAGCCTCCTGCACAGCTATTCGGCCGAACGCCAGGCTATCGCCAAGGAACTGATCGACTTCGACCGCGAATGGGCCGCCTTGCTCGCGTCGAGCAAGGGGTTCGATCCGGCCGAGACGCAGAGCTATTTCGTGAGGCACGGGCGTTACACCGCGGGAACCGCGGCTCGTTACCGGCCCTCGATCCTGACCGGCGAGCCAACCCATCAGCATCTGGCCGAGGGGCTGACGATCGGCATGCGCTTTCATTCCGCGCCGGTCATCCGCCTGGCCGACGCCAAGCCGGTTCACCTCGGCCACACGGTCAGGGCGGACGGACGCTGGCGCATTTTTGCCTTTGCCGGCGCGGAGGATCCCGCCGCGTCCAACTCCGGCATCCGGGCCCTGTGCGACTTCCTTGCGGAGGCGCAGGATTCTCCTGTGCGGAAATTCACCCCTGATGGTGAGGACCTCGACTCGGTGATCGATGTTCGCGCGGTTTTCCAGCAGGATCATCATGCGCTCGCCATCGAGGCGATGCCGTCCTTCCTGCTGCCAGGGAAGGGACGATATGGACTTCGCGACTACGAAAAAATGTTCTGCGCCGACCTGACAGGCGGCAACGACATCTTCACGATGCGCGGCATCGATCGCGAGCAGGGATGCATGGTGGTCGTACGGCCAGACCAGTACGTGGCGCACGTTCTGCCGCTCGATAGCTACGGGCCGCTCACGACATTCTTCGACGGCTTCATGACCCGACCGGCCTGAACGCAGCCGGCGCCGATCCGTGACGGCACGCTCGACCATGCGCTGGCGCGCGTCGCGGGGGCGGCGAGCAGAAACGCAGAACTGACGTGCATCACGAGGACTGTCTCCGGAATTGACTTCGTGTGAACCAAAACTTTAACTGATGGCTCGATTGAGCCGGATAGGACTCCGAGCTTCACAGGCTGCTTCATGTTCATGCAAGCGCCGCCTTAAATGGAAGCGCTCAGAAAGGTATCCATGCGCGTCATCACTGTTGCCGCCGCCCAGTTGGGTCCGATCCAGAAAGCCGACAGCCGCGAAACCGTCGTCAAACGCATGATCGCGCTGATGGATGAAGCCAAGGCGAGGGGCGCCGATCTGATCGTCTATCCGGAGCTTGCCCTCACCACGTTCTTTCCACGCTGGTACATGGAGGTCCAGGCTGAGATCGACACCTGGTTCGAACGCGAGATGCCGAACGCGGCGACAAGGCCCTTGTTTGAACGGGCGGCCCACCACAAGATCGCAATGAATTTTGGCTACGCCGAACTGACGCCGGATGGGCATCATTTCAACACCTGCATCCTCACCGACAAGTCCGGAACAATTGTCGGCAAATACCGCAAGGTCCATCTGCCCGGTCATTCGGAGTTCGACACGAAGCGCGCGTTCCAGCATCTGGAGAAGCGCTACTTCGAGCCCGGCGATCTCGGTTTCAACGTCTGGCGTGCGCTCGGCGGAATCTTCGGCATGGCTGTCTGCAACGACCGGCGCTGGCCGGAAACCTACCGCGTGATGGGTCTGCAGGGCGTCGAGATGGTGCTGATCGGCTACAACACACCCTCGGTCAATGCCGAGAAGCGCGAGGAGGGGCCCGAGAAGCGGCTCTTCCACAACCGGCTGTCCGCACAGGCTGGTGCCTACCAGAACTCTACCTGGGTCGTATGCGTCGCCAAGGCCGGCGTCGAGGATGGCCACCCCTTGATCGGCGGCAGCCTGATCGTCAACCCGGACGGAGAGATCGTCCTCGAGGCGAAAACCGAAGAAGATGAATTGCTGGTGTATCCTTGCGACCTCGATGCCACCGATTTCGGCAAGAAGACCATCTTCAACTTCGCCAACCACCGCCGCATTGAGCATTATGGCCTGATCACCAGCCGCACCGGCGCGGTGCCGCCGCCGGAAAACTAGATGTCGGGCATCTCCGCGCGGTGGCTTGCACGTAACGGTGAGCTGTCGAACTAAACTCAGTGATGCGAGAACTGCACCGTACCCAATGCCATGGTCACAGCCGCCTGCGTCGGATCGATCACGGGAATCCCGAGCGCTTGTTCCAGCGGCCTTCGGTGACGCGCCATGCCGGCACAGCCCATCACGATGGCGCCGGACCCGTCCTCGTCCTTGAGCGCGCGCCCGACCTCGATCATCTTCGCGAGCGTTCCTTCGCCCGACGCCGTCTCCGCCACGCTCATGTTGAGCGGGCGCTCCCGCGTCAGGCGATCCATCAATCCCATTTGCCTGAGGTAACGGACGTGGCGGCGAATCGAGCGCTGTGCGATCGCAATGACGCCGAAGGTTTCGGCGCGCGCAAGCGCCGTCAGCACGCCGCATTCGGCGATGCCGAAAACGGGCCGGTCCGTTGCTTCGCGGCAGACATGCAGGCCCGGATCGCTGTAGCAGGCAATGACAAAGGCGGCCGAACTGTTGTCACCTTCGACAAGACGGCGCAGCGGCATCGCCAGGCCATCGACGTCGGCCTGGCTCTCGATCCCGTAGGGCCCCTCGGCCAGGGTCTCGCAGACGATCTCCGGTCCGCCTTCAAAGTCGAGTGGCTTCAAGGCTTGCTCCAGCCCTTGTGTCACCACCTGGTTGGAATTGGGATTGATGACGAGAATGCGGGGCCGGGACATGGTATTTTCCTGCGGGTGACGCGTCCGTTGATACCGCGAGATCGGCGGGCAACAGGATGACAATGGAAGCAATGACCATGCCATCCAGCGATGCATGGTCTACCGTCTGCCGCGAAAGCGCAAGGCAGCGTAACGGTACGATCCATGCTTTTATGGGGTGAGCGCAAGGCTTAGGATTTGAAGGACTTAATTGCTGGAGAGTTTGCCATGACCGAGCCCGCCTACGACCTTCTCATTCGCGGCGGACGCGTCGCGACCCTCAGCGACGTGTTCGAGGCCGACGTCGCCATTTCCGGCGAGACGATCGTCGCGGTCGGCCGCGGGCTGCCGGCCGGGCGACGCGAGATCGATGCGCGCGGCAAGCTGGTGCTGCCCGGCGGTGTCGATAGCCACGCCCATATCGAACAGCTTTCAGCCGCGGGCATCATGAACGCCGATACATTCGAGAGCGCGACGGTCTCGGCCGCCTTCGGCGGCACCACGAGCGTGATCTCGTTCGCGGCCCAGCACGTCGGCATGAAACTGCCGCAGGTGCTGGAGGACTATCGCGCGCTGGCTAGAAAGGGCGCGGTGATCGACTACGCCTTTCACATGGTCATCGCCGATCCGACAAAGGAAACGCTGGAGACGGACCTGCCGGCATTGATCAAGCAGGGCCATGGCTCGATCAAGATCTTCATGACCTATGATCGCCTGAAGATCGATGACGAGCCGCTGCTCGACATTCTGCTGGCGGCGCGTGACGGCGGTGCGATGCTCTGCGCCCATGCCGAGAACCACGGGATCATTTCCTGGATGGTGAAGCGGCTGCTCGCGCGCGGTTATACCCATCCGAAATATCACGCTATCAGCCATGCCCGCGTTTCCGAAGCGGAGGCGTTCACGCGGTTGATTGGCATGGCTGCGTTGATCGACCAACCGATCATGATCTTCCACGTCTCGACGGCGGAAGGCGCCAAGGTCATCCGCGATGCGCGCGGGCAGGGGCTGAAGGTGTTCGCGGAAACCTGCCCGCAATATCTGTTTCTCACTGCCGATGATCTCGACAAGCCCGGCGTGGAGGGCGCCAAATGGATGTGCAGCCCGCCGCCGCGCCGCGCCGCCGACCAGGAAGCACTGTGGCAGGCGTTGGCGCTCGGCGATCTCCAGACCATTTCGTCCGATCACGCGCCGTACCGGTTCGACGAAACCGGCAAATTGCGGGCCGGCCCCAATCCGAATTTCAAGCAGGTGGCGAACGGTCTGCCGGGCCTTGAAGTCCGGCTGCCGCTGCTGTTCGACGCCATGGTTTCCAGGGGGCGCCTCGGAATCGAAAAGTTCGTCGAACTGACCGCGACGGCGCCCGCAAAGATCTACAATCTGCATCCGCGCAAAGGCTCGATTGCGGTTGGCGCCGATGCGGATATCGCGATCTGGGACCCGGCGCGGGAGGTGACGCTGAGCGATGAAATGATGCATGACCTCACGGGCTATACGCCCTTCGCCGGCCGCAAGCTGCGCGGCTGGCCGGTGACCGTGCTATCGCGCGGGCGCGTCATCGTGTCGGACGGCAAACGTTCGGTCGAAGCGGGCTCAGGGCGTTTCCTCGCACGCACGGGAGGAGAGGCGGCTAAACCGACCGGCCGGCTGGTATCGGATATGGACCCGGATCAGAATTTCGGGGCGAGGCTCTTGTGATCTGTCCGCGACCATTCTGATCAGCCATGACCTCGGTCTCACCGCTTGGCGTTCGATTCCGTAGGTTCTCTTTTTCGATGCGCAATGACGGCGGAGTGCGGCAAATCAACCCGACGGGCAAATCAGTTCGGATTTACGGAAACCATGTCAAGTGCAAAATTTCTGTAAATCAAAAATATTTCTCTTTCCATCGAGCCAAATCACCGGCACATTCCCGCCATCCCGTCCTACTCAGAAGGGCGTCGGCCGTCGTCACGGACGTTGGGCGGGTTGCGGTGGACGCTGGTTTACGCTGAGACGACGGCGTGGACGGGCGTACGGCAAAACCGTGTGGTCCTGGCGCCCGTTGCAGGCGTCAAGTTGCCGGAGAAGCGTGAGCTGAACCGGCGATGACGGAGTCAACCAAGAACTCGTCTCCGGGGAGATCACGGCATAAGCCGTAAAGCCATTGCGCAGGGAAGGCCGGGTGTTC